>CAZMDI010000041.1:0-8295 GCA_964564995.1 uncultured Dehalococcoidales bacterium | reverse complement strand
CAAGGCTGTACATCACCGCGATACCGGCGACATCGCCGCGGTTTCCTCCACGCAGAAGCTCTCGCTCATCGCCGGACGCTACGTCGGCAAGGACGACCCGGTGTGCATCGTGCGCTGCCAGGGCATCTTCCCGGCTGTCGGCGAGGTGCTGGAACCCTTCACAACCCCCTACCTGGTAGAGGGCTGGATGCGCGGTTCGCACGTCGGTCCTTTCATGCCGGTTTCCATCCCAGACAGCACTCCCACCCGTTTCGACGGCCCCCCGCGCGTCATCGCCTGCGGTTTCCAGCTGGCTAACGGCAAGCTGGTAGGCCCCCGGGACATGTTCGCCGACAAGAGCTTCGATAACGCACGCCAGAAGGCCCTCGACGTCGCCGACTACATGCGCGCCCACGGTCCTTTCGAACCCCACCGACTGCCCCTCGAAGAGATGGAATACACCACCATGCCTCAGGTGATGAACAAGCTCAAAGACCGCTTCACTCCCATAACGGACTAAAATATGACCGAAGCGAAGCTCCTCCTGGCTACCACAAACAGGGGCAAGCTGGAGGAGCTTCGTGTTCTTCTCGCCGGCATCCCTTTCGAATTGGTCGGACCTACGGACCTTGGGCTCAACCTGGAAGTGGAAGAAAGCGGCAGTAGCTATTCAGCCAACGCCCGCCTCAAAGCATCCGCTTTTGCCCGCGCCAGCGGACTGCTCACACTTGCCGACGACTCGGGGCTGGAAGTAGACGCGCTGGACGGGGCGCCCGGGGTCCTTTCCTCACGCTGGGCCGGGCCTCATGCGACGGACAAGCAACGCATAGAATTCCTTCTATCCAAGCTGAAAAACATCCCCATGAAAAACAGGCAAGCCCACTTCGCCTGCACGATGGTGATCGCCTCGCCCCGCGGGGGGCTCAGGATGTGTTCAGGCAGCTGCGCCGGTGTCATCGCGATGGCCCCCCGTGGCGACCACGGATTCGGTTACGACCCTGTGTTTTATTTTCCTAACCTCGGCAAAACGATGGCAGAACTTCCTCTGGAGATTAAAAACCGCATCAGCCACAGGGCCAAAGCCGCGGCCAGGGCTAAAAAGATATTCTACGGCTTGCTCCAAAATAATCTTTCACTCGAAAGCTGAGTGATTTCAGTGCCTCACCAGACGGCGATTGCCCCTCACCCGGGCACGTTCAGCCTATTGAGTCCCGACTATCATTGGTATATACTACTAGACCACAACATAAATCGGGGGTGACCATATGAAACTATCCTGTCTTCAAGAAAATCTAAACCGCGGGCTGAGTCTCGTGGGACGCGCTGCTGCGACCCGTACGACCCTGCCCATCACCAATAACGTCATGCTTTCCACAGAACAGGGCCGCCTCAAGCTGGTAGCTACCAACCTCGAGATGGCAGTCAGCTGCTGGATCGGCGCCAAAATCGAAGAAGAAGGGTCAATTACTGTACCCGCAAAACTCCTGACCGAATTTATCGCTACCCTTCCGAATGACAAGATAGACGTAAAATTGGCCCCCAAAGGCAAAACACTCGAACTGAAGTGCGCCCGTTTCGAAGCCCGTATGAGCGGAGTGGACGCCAAAGAGTTCCCGCCAATCCCCAAAGTGGATGACGGCATCACAACCAAGGTAGAACTAGCCTCCCTGCGCCAGGCCATCAGCCAGGTAGTTTTCGCGGCGGCGAGCGACGAGTCCCGCCCTGTGCTCACCGGCGTCAGCGCCGAGTTCGAAGGAAAGATACTTACCCTGGCGGCTGCGGACGGGTTCCGCCTGGCCGTTTATAAACTGCCTCTGCTGGAGGCTGTCGCCGAAAAATCAACGGCCATCATCCCTTCGCGCACGCTGGCTGAACTCAACAGGCTGGCAGGCGACCAGGAAGAACCAGTCGAGATCAGGGTCAACGCCTCAAAAAGCCAGATATTATTTAAATTGAATAACGCCGAGATGGTATCGCAACTGGTTCAGGGCAATTTCCCGCAGTACAGTCAGCTTATCCCCCAGAGTTTCAACACGCGGGCCGTAGTGGACGTTACATCGTTCCTCAGAGCCACCAAGACGGCCGCCATCTTCGCTCGCGACGGCAGCGGCATCGTCCGACTGATAATCACTCCGGGAGAAAGCGACTCGATGCCGGGCAAGCTTTCAATCTCGGCCCGTTCGGAAGAGATCGGTGAAGACACCGGTGAAATCGATACGGTCGTGGAAGGCGCAGAATCCAAGATTGCCTTCAACGGCAAATACCTGATGGACGTGCTGGGCGCTCTGAAAGAAACCCAGGTCGCCATCGAAATGACGACGCCCTCAAGCCCGGGCGTTTTCAAACCCGTCGGCGCAGACAATTATTTACACGTTATAATGCCAATGTTCGTCCAATGGTAGTTTGGAATTAGGCATTTAAAAAAGGCGAGCGAAATTGCTCGCCTTTTTGTTTTTAGATTGCAGGTCTGAAAATTTGAACTACAAATATGTTAGCTGTGTTAGTGTTCGCTACAATTCACAACGCGGGTGTTTGCAATACACAGGTTGGGGAATTATATTGACAAGATTATCTTCATGATTGTACGCCAAATCTTAAAAAGGCTCGCCTGACTTCATGAGAGATCTCTCGTGCCTAAACACACTCTGTAATAAATGAACAATTATCTCCGAGATGGCTAAAAATGGTTTCAATACAAATATTGGCGGCAAAACCTGAAACTATTTCATTGCCTTGAACATTGCATCACTAACAATCTCGAATGGTTTCTCCAGGAATACTGCCCATCTCCCCAGCCGCTTTTTGAGCAGATACTGTAAATTCCCTTTCACAATGGCAAACTTCATCTTGTGTTCAGAAAATCCGGTATCGAAGATTAAAGAATGGTCGGTTAATATACCGTGCTGTGGTCCCCATTCCTTGGTGATGCTGCTCTTAACTTTTTCAAAAAGGGCCGTACCTGGCAGAGGATAAGGGATAGTAAAAGACAGATAGTCGAAAGGGAGGGAGGTTGCAAATCTGATTGTGTCGAGGACGGTATTATCTGTTTCGCCTGGATAACAAAGAATAAAAAATCCGCCGGTCCGAATGCCTGCAAGATGAGTAGCTTCCACAGCTTTGCGCGCACTGTCTACGGTTATTTTTTTCCCGATCAGCTTTAGGATTGAGTCGTTACCGGATTCAATGCCGAAAAAGATGCGGTCGCAGCCTGCTGCCTGCATTGTTCTTGCCAGATTCAGGTCAATTGAATCCGCTCTTCCCAGACATTCCCAGCGAAAATTAAGCCGCCTCGTTATAATTTCTTCGCAAATCTTGATGATACGCTCTCTTTTGAGTGTGAATACATCATCTCCAAAATGTACTCGGTCATATCCGAGCGCCAGCACTTGCTCAACTTCGTCAACCACATTTTCGTGTGACCTCTCGCGGTAAGAGATTCCAAAAACAGCATTACTGCAGAATTCGCAGGTAAAAGGGCAGCCCCGGGTGGTTATGATTGAGGTTATGGCATAACCGAATTTACTTTTGGAATGGGCGATGTACCGGTTGTTAGGTAGTAAGTCTCTCGCCGGAAAGGCGATAGAATCAAGATCGTTCTCAAGTCCGCGGGGTCTTGTGAAGACGATTTCACCCCCCTTACCACTAGTCGTGAAGGTTCCTTTTCGGAAAACTAACCCTGGAATTGAACTGAAATCGCATCCGTTTTGGTAAGCGCCGAGTATTTCCAATATCGTCTGTTCGCCCTCGCCTTTGACTACAATATCAAAATCTTCAGTGAAAGAAACGGGATCGCAAGAAGGAAGCGGCCCTCCTGCTACCAGCAGAGTGCACGAGTGTCGGAGCAGTTTGGCAAATCTGATGCAGTCTGCTCTCATGGTTGCCATGCAGTAAATACCTACAACATCCCTTTTTTGCCCCAAAACTGCACGTGTAGCGTCTTGCCTGTCCATAAAGGTACAGTCCAGGATTTCAACGATGTGCCCAGCTTTCCTGAGACTTGAAGCTATATACGCCAGCCCCAGAGGTTGAAAACGAAAAATTGACCTATCGTGCGAAGGTTTGAAGAATGGGTAAATAAGTAGCACAGAACTCATCGCATTGTTCTCAAGTTTATATTGTAGCTGAATGAACGAGTATCATGCGGCAACGCATAATTGAACCCTGACCAAGCCAAACGGTCTGCCACAAGTTCCCAGCCTCGGTACATTTTTACCTCGTTCATTTTCTCCAGTGTATAAGCTATCTTATTATAATCATCAACAAAAGAGACTTCGCTGGCGGAGATTGAATCCCATATCCCTATAGCCTTTCCAACCAGTTTCACCCCATTTGAATCGGAGTAACGATCAAAAAAGCTGGCTCCTTGCTCGTTGGCCAGAACCAACTCCGTAATACTGGGGCTATTTAACTTACTAAAATCCGCACTAATCCGAATTGTATCTTCGTTGTTGCGGATGACGTATTTCGTTTCCACTGTACCAATGGGAGCGATATTCTCGAATTTGGTGTGTACCCAATTTTGTTGTCTCAATTTGCTCGAGGTCCAAGTACCCAATACCCTAAACGCTGCACAATTTCTATAAGCCGGGGAAAAGGATTCCTTTAACCTGTAAAACATGGGATTATCAATACGCCGACCCAGAATTTTCATCCTATGAACCAAGTCCATCGAATAATCAACTATTACAGTGCATTCATTGCCTTCTTGATAAGTTGATATTTGAGCGCGACCTGGAAAAACAACCTTGCTCCCACATTTTATGATGGGAACTCCGAAGCCAAGGCCTTCTTCAACAAGTTCAGTACGTCCAACAACAAGGACAGCGCCTTTCTGGATTTTACAGGATGGAAAACGCTCGGGTTGATGTGCGACGTCTCGAAAGATGAGAGTAATACCTCCTCCCAGCTCCAAAACGAGGGTTTTTGATGAAATATTATTCATATCAAAACAAGGATTGGCGCATTAACTATCACTAACAAAAAAATATACCACATGCGGGCAATAAATAGCTCGTCCTACAAATATCAGGCCGACAGATTGGTTTTTGGATCGCTATTAATAGATGATGAATAGTGAAGGCAACCACCCATCTCGCGTATATACCGGGCAGTGAGATTGGAGGCATGACAGCGATGGATAGTGATATTCAAGGACCAGGTTGAGAAAAAGTGGTTTAAGCATGGGTATTCGAAAAAAATAGCCGATATGTTATCATCTACTCCACAGGAGTTTTTATGGATGATAACACTCAACCAGAAATCGACACCATATGGGTTGAAGCCAAATCCTTCATCGAACAGAGAAATTTCGATCGGGCCATCGAAACCTACAAATACATCCTCATCAGATACGGCGATACCCCCATCGCCGTTGAATGCGCCAACGCCAACTTAGGTGATATTTACCTTACCATGGGGCAATTAGATTCAGCGGAAATCTACATCAAAAAAGCCATTAGCTGCGACACCAAGAAACCCGACTATCATTATTTATTGGGGTTCTTGTATTCAAAACGGGAGAAATGGAAAAGCGCCACCAAGGAATTCCAAACAGCTATAAAAGTAGAACCTGATAATCCTGAGTATCTGCGTGGGCTCGGTTGGGCTTTGTTCAGCCTTGGTGAGCAACCGAAAGGTTTGGAACTTCTACATAAAGCGAATGATCTGGCACCTTCCAACGTCAATGTATTATTGGATCTAACTATGGCGTATTTGATAATCCATGACTTTAACAAAGCCAGGATATTCAACACCGGGATTTTGCGAATCGATCCCGGAAACAAGGTAGCCCAGGAATTGAAGAAGAAGATAATCCAAATAGAGCAGATATTTAAGGCTCCCTGAGTTATTAGCCAGGGTGTTCGTTATGATTGACAATATCAATATTCAATAAAAGATGAGACCGCGCTTCGATCAGGTTTATGCTATATAGCTTAACCCCTTATGGACGGTGGACCTTCTCGAACGCCATACTTTACAACCGGATATCCGGGTTATATCATCAGTCCCGAGAGCAAACAAGAGCGAGGTCGGCTTAGTACGATTCGATATGGGAGATCTTGAAATGAACCGGAACATGGTTGAAAAACGTCCTGTCAACCCACCGCGCCGCACTGCGATAGTTTGGTGCTTCATCACCGCGGCATCAGTACTGGGCATCTTCAATACCACACTCTTCGGCATCGACGGCTTTGACGGTGGCTTCGCACTTGCTTCTGTCTCGATACTATTTTTCATCATGGGCATCATCATCATGGCTATCTACTTCCGCCGCGCCGCGGTTCTTGACGAGATGCTGCAGGGCACAAATCTGATAGCGCACTGGACTTACTCTGAAAACGAGTGGCGTGCCTATGCCGAAAGGGAGCACCGGGAGCAAGTGGAAGTGAACCGTGGTATGTTTCTGATGATTGCCCTTATCGCTCTCATCGTCGGCGTTATCTTCGTAATCGTCGAACCCGACGCGCTGGTTCCGACCATAATCGCGATCGGCGGCATCATAGTCATCATCGGCTTCACATCCTTATCTGTCACACTGTATCGACAATCCCAGAATCGCAAGTTCATAGGCGAAGTTTATTTAAACCTCAACGGTGCCTATATCAATCGCGAGTTGCACACATGGACGAGTCTGGGCTGCAAACTGGAAAGCGCGTTGATCGATGACAAATTCCTCGGACAAACTATCCTTGTCTTCAAATATTCAGCACCCAGCAGGACTGGCCGGGATTATTTCAGCGCCCGTATTCCGGTCCCACTGGGCAAAGAGACCGAAGCTGAACAAGTGCTGGCACAAATAAAAAAAGCCCACCTCGGTAATCAGCACTATATATAATAAACTCGCCGACCAGTCCGGCAAAATCCCCATATTATGCTTTATGTCATGCCGAATACCCGGGATTATTTCGGCATCAGGGGCAGTTTGGGCTGCCTTATAAACTGTATTTCCAGATGACTCCTGTTGACACTGTCGCCAGTCGATTATAAACTAACGCTTGAGGTTATAAAGTGAACTGTCCCAAAGACCGCTCATCGATGATAGTCGTCGAATGGCAGAGAATCGCTCTGGATTATTGCACGAAATGCCGTGGCGTTTGGTTCGACGGCGGCGAACTGGAACTCATCCTGGAGCGCGTCTGCCTCGACAGCACCGGTTTGTGCCTATCCGATCTTTATCACCGTCCCGAGGTCAAAACGAAAGAAAAGCGCCGAAATTGCCCCATCTGCCAGGATAAGATGCACAAAGCCCACCTGGGTAAGGATCCCCAGATCATGATAGACACCTGCCATCGGGGCGATGGTTTGTGGTTCGACAGCGGCGAGATTCACCTTCTGATGACTCAACTAAAAAGCAAAACCACCGAAGAAGGCAATGCAGAGGATAAGATGCTTTCCTTCCTGAAAGAAGTCTTTCAGGCTGATGTATAACAGATAGACGATTAAGTTATGTGGGAACAGATACGCTCTAACAAGTTACGCTCCATGGTCCTGGTGCTTTTCATGGGGGCGCTTCTGGTTGTTCTGGGATACTTCATCGGCTTGTACCTGTTTGGAAGTCCCGGTCCCGGTATCACCCTTGCCGTAATCGTCTGGGCCGTAATGACGCTCGTCGGCTACTTCGGAGGTGAGGGTATCCTACTTTCTGCCGCCGGAGCGCGCCAGATAAAAAGTGCAGACAATCCCCGCCTGTTCAATGTGGTCGAGGAGATGAAGCTCGCCGCAGGGCTTCCCGCCATGCCGGATGTTTATATAATCGACGACCCGGCCCTAAACGCCTTTGCCACCGGCCGCGACCAGCAGAAAGCATCGGTAGCCATCACCTCCGGCCTGCTGCAAAAACTCAACCGCGATGAACTCCAGGGTGTCATAGCTCATGAGATGGCTCATATCAAAAACCAGGACGTGCTGTTGATGAGCATGACCGCGGTTTTGTTGGGCACTATCGTCACGCTTTCGTATCAATTATCGCGTATCATGTTCTATTCCGGCAGAGGTTCGTCCCGGCGGTCATCGAGCAGTGACTCCGGGGGGGGGAGTGCGGGTGCAGCCATCGCACTGATCGGGCTGGTGTTCGTTATCCTGGCCCCTATATTCGCACAGCTGATCTATTATGCTATTTCCAGACGCCGCGAGTATCTGGCAGATGCTTCCGGCGCTCTGTATACCCGTTACCCTGAAGGCCTAGCGTCAGCATTGGAAAAACTGGGTGCTTCCACCAACCAGGTGCGCGCAGCCAACCAAACCACGGCGCCCATGTACACGGTGAACCCTTTCCGCAAAGAAGGCAGGGCGGCGGCGGATTTGACTAGCACTCAC
>CAZMDI010000040.1:0-8373 GCA_964564995.1 uncultured Dehalococcoidales bacterium | reverse complement strand
CGGGTAGCCGCGCAGAAAAGTGGACATGGCATTTTCGCTGGCGTAAAGATAATCGGTTATAACGATCGCATGGGAGACGGGGATAGAGATGAAATGTTCACAGCAGTAAGCGCAGCCCTTGGTGCAGGTGATGCTTTCACCCGTCGAACTGACGTAACCTGAAACGTCACCTCGAATATCTTCATAACTACTGTCCAGAAGCTCCCGGTAGCTGTGGTTAAATATTTTACGCAGTTGCCCTGGTTCTCCCTGGCGGGATTTTCTTTGTACCTCTTTAATGGCGGCAAAATCTATTAAATCTGACATGGTGGTCAGTATACAACAAAGGAAGTGATTGAAAAAAGGCCCAAAATGGCAAAGGGGAGAGAAGTACCGAACCAGGTCGGCTCTGGATTCCGGCTGTCGCGCCGGAATGACAAACGTCGGGTTGGGGCGACTGGGGAACGTGGGGGTGGGGCACGAGATTGCCGCACTCGCGTACGCTCGTTCACCCTGTTAACGGCGGGTACAAGCGCAATGACATTGGAAATGGCGCCCGGGTTACAGCCCGGGATTATACGACGGGGACAATTTGACAGAATAGTTAACTAGAGATAAACTATCAATAGCCTATTAACTATAAAGGTGTGGTTTCAATGGAAAAAAGCGAGGCAATCAAAAAAATCGCCAGTTTACAGCGGGAGCTGGCTAAAAGCATGCGCGCACATGCTTTTAAGCACTGGATGACCTTGAGTTTGAGCACCACCCAGGTGAAAAGCCTCTTCTGCATAGTCGAGAACGAACGGATAAGCTCGAAGAAACTTGCTGATATGCTGGACGTGACCCCTGCCAACGTCACAGGCATCGTCGACAAATTGATAGAGCAGGGATTCGTCAGACGCGTGGAAAACTCCGAGGACAGGCGGGTTGTATTCCTGGAAACCACCGACGAAGGCAAAAAACTCCTCGCGAATCTTGAACAGATGGCTACAGAACACACCACTAAGATGCTTTCAGGATTGAATGAGGAAGAATTAAATCACCTGTACCTCGGTATGGCGGCCTTTCTCAAGGCCAATCAAGACCAGGATAGACTAGAAAGAAACCTGGATTGAAGACCGATTAACATATAAAAATACAGCACTAAAGAGTTTATAGTCGTGTCCAAAGGATAGAGAGGAACCAATCATGCAAGAAATTACCAATCTGGAAGATTTGACATGAAAAAGCTTATCAAATTTCTCAAGCCGTTTAAATGGCTGGTCCTTTTAATTTTTGTGCTCCTGTTCGCGCAGGCCTTCGCCGACCTTTCGCTGCCCGGTTACATGTCCAACATCCTGAACGTAGGCGTGCAGCAAAACGGCATCGAAAACTCTGTGCCCACCGCAATCCAGGCGAGCGAAATGAACCGCATCCAGCTGTTCATGAGCGCCGACGATAAAGCCGAGGTCGCCCGGGTTTACACACTACTCGACAAAGCATCCCTCTCCAGCGCTGATTACGCCAAATACGTGCAAAGCTATCCTATTTTGGCTACCGCCCCCGTTTATAAACTGGGAAGCGTCAGCAAAACCGAGATGGTCAAACTGGATGCGATATTCGGGAAAGCCGAGGATGTAACATTTGCCATCGAACAGCAAGGTCTTACACCTTTTCTGCCGTCCGGAACAACGCTACCCGCCGGGACAGACGCTTTTGTTTATATCTCCAAGTTGCCCCCGGCCGCCCAGGCTACCATGCTTCAGACTGTGAATTCTACTGTCTCCGCGTTGCCTAAGGAACTTGTTACTCAATCGGCCATCGCCTACCTGTCTATCCAATACAAGGCCATCGGCATAAGCCTGTCGCATCTGGAAACCATGTATATGTGGCGCATCGGCGCCCTGATGCTGCTGCTGTCGCTTGCAAGCGCAGCCTGCTCGATAACCGTGGGTTACTTTGCATCCCGGGTGGCTGCAGGGTTCGCACGCGACGTGCGGCTTAAACTGTTCCGCAAGGTATCCAATTTCTCAAATATCGAATTCGATAAATTCTCCACGGCTTCTCTCATCACACGGTCAACTAACGATATTCAACAGATACAGATGGTACTGGTGATGTTGCTCCGCATTGTATTTTACGCCCCGTTGCTGGGCATCGGAGGAATAATCAGGGCAGTCGGGGAAGACGCTTCCATGTCATGGATAATCGCTGCAGCCGTGATGGCACTGCTTGCCATGATAGGTGTGGCGTTCGCGGTCGCCGTTCCCCGTTTCAAAATGGTGCAGAAACTGGTGGACCGCCTCAACCTGGTGACCCGCGAGATACTGACCGGCCTGATGGTCATCCGCTCTTTCAATACCCAGCGCTATGAAGAGAAGAAGTTCGACAAGGCCAACCTGGATGTCACCAAGATAACCCTATACATCAACCGGGTCATGGTTTTCATGATGCCTTTCATGATGCTTCTGATGAGCGGCACGACCTTGCTCGTCGTATGGGTAGGCGCGCACCAGATCGATGCCGGTAAACTCCAGATTGGCAACATGATTGCCTTCATGCAGTACGCGGTGCAAATCATCTTCGCTTTCCTCATGGTATCTCTGGTGTTCATCATGTTGCCGAGGGCTACGGTTTCCGCCGAGCGCATCGCCGAAGTCATCGAAACCCCGTCGGTCATCGATGACCCCGTTAAACCGAAAGAGTATTCAAGCGCGGTCTGCGGCCAGGTGGAATTCAAGAACGTTTGTTTCCGCTATCCCGGCGCCGAAGATTACGTCCTCAAGGACATCAACTTCACATCACACCTCGGGCAGACGACGGCCTTCGTCGGCAGCACCGGTAGCGGCAAGAGTACTCTTATCAATCTTATCCCGCGTTTCTATGACGTTACCGAGGGCCATGTCCTGGTTGACGGAGTGGACGTGCGCGAAGTGACCCAGCATGACCTTCGCAACAAGATAGGCTACGTGCCTCAGAAGAGCCTGCTGTTTTCAGGCACCATCGAGAGTAATATCAAATACGGCAAAGAAAACGCGACCAAAGAGGAAGTTGAGAAAGCTGCCCAAACAGCACAGGGCCTCGACTTCATACTGGCTGCCGAAAAAGGATTCGAGACGGTAACGTCTGAAGGCGCGACCAATTTCTCGGGCGGACAGAAACAGCGTCTCTCCATCGCACGGGCGCTGGCCAAGAGGCCCGAGATATACATCTTCGACGACACTTTTTCAGCCATCGACTTCAAGACTGACGCGGCCCTGCGGAAAGCGCTGAAAAAAGAAACGACGGGCGCCACGGTACTGATCGTCGCACAGCGTATAAGCACTATCATGCAGGCCGACCAGATCGTGGTCCTCGACGGCGGCACCGTCGCAGGAATCGGGACACACAAAGAACTGATGCAGACGTCCGAGGTCTACCGTGAACTGGCGCTTTCGCAGCTTTCAGAGAAGGAGTTAGCCCAATGAGCCCCGAAACCGTTAACAAGGACAAAGGCGCACCACGCGGTCCCTTCGGACCGGGGGGCGGGGGACATGGTCCCGGCGGCATGATGATGGGCGGTGGCCCGAAAGCCAAAAATATGAAGGGCACCCTCCGCAAGCTCATCGGTTACATGCGGCCCTACCGCTGGTCCATCATACTGGTGTTCTTCTTCGCCATCGCGAGCACGGTGTTCACCGTTATCGGGCCCAAGATACTCGGTAAAGCTACTACCAAACTATTCGAAGGGATAGTCGGTAAACTGGCACACACGGGGACCGGGATAGATTTTCACTATATCGGCAGGATCATCGTGATCCTGCTGGTCCTGTATGTCATCAGCGCGATCTGCTCTTACGTACAGGGATGGATAATGACCAGCGTGGCTATGAAGGTCACCTATAAGTTCAGGAAGGACATCTCCGAAAAGATAGACAAGCTGCCCTTCAAATACTTCGACACACGCTCTTATGGCGAGGTGCTCTCACGCGTGACCAACGACGTTGATACAGTCGGTACTACGCTTAACCAGAGCCTCACACAGATAATCACGTCGATCGCCAGTATCCTCGGCGTCCTTGTAATGATGCTTACGATCAATTTGTTCATGACGGGAGTATCGCTGGTAATCATCCCGCTGGCTTTCGTTCTTATCGCGGTGGTAGTCAAAGCTTCGCAGAGATACTTTAAACAACAGCAGGAATACCTCGGCCACGTCAACGGGCATGTAGAGGAAATGTATGCCGGGCACAATATCGTCCGTGCCTATAACGGCGAGGAACGCTCCGTCAAGCAGTTCACCGGTTTCAACGATGTGCTTTATGGCGCCGCCTGGAAATCGCAGTTCCTCTCCGGCTTGATGATGCCCATCATGGGATTCATCGGCAATATCAGTTACGTTGCCGTAGCCATTTTGGGCGGCTTTCTGGCGGTCAAAGGAACTATCCAGGTCGGAGATATTCAGGCCTTTATGCAATACGTGCGGTCCTTCAACCAACCCCTGGTGCAGTCGGCGCAGACAGCCAACGTGCTGCAGTCAACGGCCGCAGCTGCCGAGCGGGTCTTCGAGTTCCTCGACGAACCTGAAGAAATACCCGAAAACGCCAAGCCGGTTTCGCTGACGCAAGTGCAAGGGCATGTTGAGTTCAAGAATATCCGCTTCGGCTACTCTCCCGATAAACCGATCATCAACTGCTTCTCGGCCGACGTCAAACCCGGCCAGAAGGTCGCCATCGTCGGCCCAACCGGGGCTGGGAAAACAACAATGGTCAAACTTCTGATGCGCTTCTATGACGTGAACAGCGGTTCGATAACCGTTGACGGAGTCGACAACCGGGACATGAAGCGCGGCGATTTGCGGCACATCTTCGGCATGGTGCTGCAGGACACCTGGCTGTTCAATGGAACCATCAGGGACAACATCCGCTACGGCAATCTGGACGCGACTGACGAACAGGTGGTGGATGCGGCCAAGATGGCATTTGTCGACCATTTCGTGCGGACACTTCCAAAAGGCTACGACATGGTCATCAACGAAGAGGCTTCTAACATCTCGCAGGGTGAGAAACAGCTTCTTACAATAGCCAGGGCCATCCTGGTGGACCCGAAGATTCTCATCCTCGATGAAGCCACCAGTTCGGTTGATACACGCACCGAGGTGCTTATCCAGAAAGCCATGGAACACCTGATGACCGGGCGCACCAGCTTCATCATCGCGCATCGCCTGTCCACGATCCACAATGCGGACATCATCCTGGTCATGAAAGATGGCGCCATCGTGGAGCAGGGCAACCACGAGACGCTATTAGCGGCGAACGGGTTCTATGCCTCGCTCTATAACAGCCAGTTCGAGACGGCTGTAGCCTAGAAAACGCCTTCCTGCAACAAGATTTAAGAACGGCCCCGGAATATTCCGGGGCCGTATTATTGAGCTATGGCACATGCCTCCAATGTGAGGCCCGGGCATGACATGACTAACGTTTTATGTCTTTTAGCACAAAACTATTGACCCGTCGTGACACGGGGTATACAATGACACAAAGCGCCAGCCGCCGGATTTGGTTGTGTTCCTGTCTTCAAGCCACTCGGATGCGCTAGGTATGATAATTGCAGAACGCATCAATCCTGCAAGGGGTACGCGATGAGTTTTCTCCCCGGTATTTTTACCAAAACTAAAAGGGCTTCTGTCCCGTTTAGTCTCGCCGCGGTATTGTCTCTCATCATTTGCATCCTCGGACCAGTGACGTATATCAACGCGGCTGTGCCTCTGACGAATCAGGGTGTCGTGACTCTCAAAGAAGGCAATACGAACGAACTTTACGTCACCGATGCCTTTGTTCTCAAAGATAGCGATGTTGGGACCTATAAAATGTGGTATACCCACGGGCAGTCCAGCCTGAGCCTGACCGATATCGCAAACAGGGTCGGGGCACTGCTTACACAGACTATCGTCAACGACCTCAGCGCAGGTAATCTCAATGCCCTGCTGAACGATTTGGGCGGACTTAACGCGACTGATGTTTATAATCTGCTTAACACTTTTTCAACGGTCATAGGGTACGCTACCTCGACTGACGGGGTTACATGGACGATTGTTAACCATAGCGTCCTGGCGGGAGCTGGCGGAGGCGCCTGGAACATAGCGGGAACCCCTACGGTCATAAAAGAAAGCCCCACCTCATATAAGATGTGGTATTCGGCCAGCACCGTAACTCTGTCCAGTAACGATGTGCAAAATATCCTGAACAGCCTTAAAGGCAACGCTGCCCAACGCAAACAGGCGATAATCTCATTGCTGCAAAGCAGCGCCACCTCCATCCGTTATGCCACCTCGACGGACGGTATCGCCTGGACGCCCGTCTCAGGAGGGCTCGCGGGTTCAAGCGGTAGTTTGCTGGATAGCGTGGGTGCTCCGAGTGTGATCAAAGATGGGGCAACTTACCGGATGTGGTATACCAATGCCCAGACAACCTTGACCGGTTCCGACCTCGACGCGATCCTGGCTGACCCGGTAAATTACGGAATCGATAAATTTATTCAGGCGATTCTCTCAAAGACAGGGTCCTCAATCGGGTACGCCACCTCGTCCACTGGAACCACCTGGACCGTCCAAAATCCTTCAGTCATCACGGGTACGAACGGGGTATGGGGCAGCGCGGCCATCCCCAGCGTGTTGAAAAAAGGCAGCGGCTATGAAATGTGGTACACGAGAGGGCAAACTAACCTGGCGCCTTCAGGTATCACCACTCTCTTACATGATTTGCTGGCACTCTCGCCGAATTTGGCTAGCCTGATGACTACACTTAAGAGCGGGGCTCTCGACGTATTCCTCACCGACCTCGATAATCTAATCAGCAGCGGTATGACGGCTGTTAGAGCCGAAGTGGCTAACACCAGTTCGGTTATAACATATGCTACCTCCGACGACGGCATCACATGGGCGAAACAAAATTCCGACCTTTTCGTGGGGAGCGCGCTCTGGCAAAGCGTCGGAGCGCCTAGCGTGATATTAGATAGCGGCGTTTACAAGATGTGGTACACCAGAGGCATGGATATCCTTTCTGCGCAAAGCATCGTGGACATGCTGCAAGGGACCACTTCAACGATCGGGTATGCGACGGGCTTTAATCTGGTGGCTGAAACTACCATGAGTATTGTCCGTTACCCCGACCAAACAGATGGGGTCATTGCGCTGCAGTTGTCAATTAACCATTGGGTAAATTCTTCAGATAACTCTACTCCTAGCTATTCCGGAGGAGTCAATTCATATCTGGCGCACTTGATTGTGCCTACAGGAATGCAGATAGAGGTGGTTGGTTCAACCCCATTCGACAGTAATACGTCGTTCGTCTCGGGTACAGGTCTTTTAACAGGGATCGCAACACCACCTCTTGTCCCGAACAATTCACCTATAGTAAAAATCTTTGCTCGCCTGACGGGCAGCGCCAACGTTCCCGTTACTTTGACGATTAGCTTCGAGGAGATAATGTCCACGGGAGGCATGAACGTCCCTTCTACAAACGTAATATCAGAGACTTTCCTCAGGGGCGATGCAAACGGGGTCAACGGGATTACCGTTACTGATCTTTTATTTATTGCTCAATATCTTTATGGATCCCGTTCTTTAACTACTGTAAATGGGTTGAATGTGGCGAGTATATGCCCCGACGGCGGCAATGGAGACAAAATCACACTTGCCGATTTGTTGTTCGAGTCCCAATATCTTTATGGAAAAAGAAATGATAATTTCCAAATATCACCTTAGGGTAGGTTAGATATGAAATGGCTTAAATTTGTTGCACCCATAGCACTATTTAGTTTGTTGATATCTATTATTACAGCTATTCCTGCCATAGCCGCTCCACAAGGGACCATTTCGATCGGTAGCGGAACTCAGCAGGTTCACCTTGGAGATTCACTCAGCGTTGGCGCGGATATAAGTGTTTCCGGATTCGCCCCCGGCCAGGGGCTCGGGGGTTATGACATCGTCATTTCCTGGGATAATTCCGTTCTCCAATTGGTGAGTGCAAGTCGTGGCAGCGGGGGAGACTCGAGTTGGACCCACTTTGCCCCATCAACCACTCCGAACTCAGCTCATTTCCTTGGTGTTTCTGGCAATACGACTGGTGTCGCAGGTGTTAGCGGCGGCTCAGTAGACCTGCAAGTTATCGGGTCGGCTGGAAGCAGTTGTACGGTGGGTGTGAGCGGGTCAATCATTGATGCTGGTACTGGTTCTTCAATCGCTTCGAGCACAACGTCCTTTACCGTCATGGTTGCCACCCCTCCCACTACCACCACTCCCCCCCCTCCCCCTCCAACTACGACCACCTCTCCGCCGCCCACTACACCGCCGTCCACAGTCTATATATATAATTTGAATATCAGCGTCAGCGGCAAAGGCACAACCGATCCTACTCCAGGGAATCACCGCGTATT
>CAZMDI010000039.1:0-8375 GCA_964564995.1 uncultured Dehalococcoidales bacterium | reverse complement strand
GCATCCGACACATATACCGTGGCAGCGGATCTGTGGATAGGCGACGACAAGAGCATAGGTCTTTACTTCGCAGACACGGGCGAGCAGTTACTGTCGCAGGATGATATCAAGGCCTACTGGAGCAACAGCCATTCCATCGAACTTAATTTCGGGGGCATAACCCGCTGGAATTCATACATCGGGGCAACAAGCGTTCCAAAGCTGGCGCAGAGCCTATTTTCGAGGGTATTTATAATTAAATTTAACAACCAGGAGATTTGCCGTGGGGTATTTTACTCACTGGTTTCCTCGGCCAGTTACAAAGGAATAGCTATCATCGACGCTCTTATACCGCTGAACAGCGCGCACGACCAGCTCTGGATAATCTCTGATTATCCTGGTATGACCCTCGGTCCGGAATACGCCGGCGTCGATTCAGGTCTCTCGATAGCCTTCGCCGAAATGAACCTTCTGCGCTAACCAAGAGAAAATGAACAAGTTCATGGCCGGACAGTTAAGCACCGCTATCATGCTGGCCTTCATCGCCGCAGGAGTTGTGCTGATAGCCCTGGGGATAGGCGACGACGGACACATCTTTTTGCCTCTATACGGCCTTATCTTTTTAACACTCGCCGCCGTAATCCGGGTGTGGAAAGACTTCCTCCGCAAACCGAAATCGAGGAAGTAAATCGAGGGAACTTTTCCGCTTGAACCGTGCGTATAAACAAAGATCCTTTCCTGCCAGGGAATAAAGGTGGTATGTTATCGATATGGAGGAAAGTATGGGTGAAGTATCTCAATTCTTCCATGTCTCGGTCGCGCCATTAAATAACTTCGATGCCGAACTCGTTAAAAAAGCCGCCGAGTTGATCGGCAAAGACATCTACACCACGCGTCTTCTATTAACGGGAAAAATCCCTAAAATAGTCGCGACTTACAAGTCTTCGGAAGAGGCGGAATCAGCTGCGCGGGCGCTTTGCACCCTCGGGCTCGTAGGGTTTTCTTGCAGCGATGCGGAACTCCGAAAGCCATTTACATCAAACCCGGGAGTCCTCACACTGAAGCTCGGAAAAGCAGAGGTCAGCTTCGCAAAAGGCGTTGGAGAGACTAAAACCCTTGGAGCGGAAGACGTTTTCCTCATCCTCAAAGGGACGCACCAATTTAGTTCAGAAAAAGAAACAACGACTATCACCAGAAAGCTTAACGTCGCAGCGACTCTGCTTACCGGGATGCCGACGTTCCGAAAGGTGAAGGAAAAAACCGGGGAAGAGTTCGTCGCCGAGGCATTCGTGAGGTTGTATGGCCGTATTTCGCCGGACCCGCTACTGGAAATCCCGCAGAATCACTTCGATTATTCATTCCTGGGGGACCGGATTGCCCCGACGTCCCTTCAAAACCTCGCTAAAACGGTAGAAGCGCTACGGGAAATATTTCCGGATGCGATTTTCGAAGAAACCCCGGCAAGCTACGGAGACCTCAGCGAAAGAGATTACCGCCTGGTTTACCTATGCCAGAGGGCCATTTTGAATTATCGGAAACCCGGGCAGGGCAGTCCATAATGGCAACGGCACGAGCGACCAAACCTGGCCCATGTCTCACTTGCTCACTATTTGCACAATCCTGCGATCATTGTTCATATCGATCCATATGAAAAAGGCCAGAAAAGTCCCTCCCCACAGGTAACCGCCCAGTACATCACTTGGCCAATGTGCTCCAAGATAGATACGGGAGACTCCGATGAGTATGATAAAAAGGACGATAAAGGCAAACAATGCCTCCCTGAATATTTTCCTTTTCATGTGGATTTTTACAAAATACGCCATAAGCCCGAGGACCAGCATGGCATAAAAAGCATGTCCGCTCGGGAACCCGTTATTAGCGAAGGAAACCCAAACCTTCACCATATCAGAACCGGGCCGCGATGCCCCGACCGCCAACTTTAGTGCGGGGTCGAGTAACGTAGTCACACCGGCCGCCATTGTCATAATCGCAAGGGACGCTCCTATGCTCCTCCATACGACAAGGGCACAAGTAATGATAAAGGCTACCGCCTCCCACCCCTGGGGCAGCATCGTTACCTTTTCCATAAACCAGAGAAAAGCGCCGCTGTTAAAGGATTGAAACCAGAGAGTTAGCCTCAAGTCACCCGGAAAGGGTGACAGCCAATGCGCAGCAACCGAGAGTGCAACTGAAAGGAGACCTAGCAACCCGAAAATAGAGAGCCACCTGCCGCCCTTCTTTGCTCTCCTGGCTCTCTGGTCTTTTTCGGGTGTGGTCAACATATCACCTATAAAGGTGTGCTCCTATAATTTCCGCCGTCATTATAGAGAGTCAAGGGCTTTTTTTGCCAACAGAGGCGCTTCGAGTTCGGGCGCGCCGTCTTCGAGCGCTTTTACGACGGAAGCGAGTCCCGATTTCATGGGTTCTTCATTGATCTCGCTCAGAACCTGGTGTGCCCCTTCCCGCATGAACTGCGAATTACTATTCGCGATAAGGGCCCGAAGGACGGGCTTAACGCCCTCTCGCTCGCGGGCGACAAGCGCTTCAGCGGCAGCCCAGCGAATGCCGGAATCATCATTGTTAAGGGCCCCAACCAAGGCCTGAATCGCCACCGGTCCGCCGATGTTCCCCAGGGCCTTAGCCGCGTGCATGGGAGCCATCTCCTTACCGTGCTGAAGCGCCTCTATGAGGGAAGGGACGGCATCCTGCCCCCTGGCTTCAAGTGCGCGGCGGGCATTGAGGCATTTTATCCGGCTGTCGCAGTTCAGTTCCTCTACCAGGGAATCGATAGCGCGGCCTTTATGATCAGTGCTTCTGGAAGTTTCGGCCATATTTCCACTCTTTCACTGCACTTTAACGCTTATCTTAGCCCAAACAGGGGGACTCAGGGGCGTTTCGACAATATTCGCCAGTTCGATAAAATTATTCTATCCTAAATCTATCACGGAGCACTCTTCGGGGGCATGATATACGTTTAATCTTTACTGAGCACTCTCTCAATTATTCCAATCAGTCAGCCTTGCACTCTTTCATGAAAACGTCCGACATACTGATATCAAAAATCAGTTGCTCAATCTCGACGTCGTCGTGGGAAGAATCCAAGTCGCGATAGGAAAGCTGGAGTCTGCCCTTCGCGCAACCTAGAACTTCGGCGCGTTCGAGAGTCAAAAGCATGTCCTTCCCTTTATCATCCACTCCGTTTCTAAATGTCACCGTCAGGATATCGCCCTTTTTGAAAGTCATTGTCTTAACCATAAAGTTGTCCCCTCCTTTTATCCTTTAGCAGATTACTCCCGCGCCATTTCACTCTGTGCTTGGCACGCGGCGGGAACCTCGACTCTGGCAACGGCCAAGGATTTTTGGTTCTAATTACTACTGTGCACTTGAGAATACCCGGCCACTTGTATACCCAGTATATCAGTGATGCCAATGTTTGTTCAGCAATAATTTTTTATAATACCCCCACGGTTGCCCAAACCTCAGGCCTTCTCGAACCTCTTCACATGCTCCGACAGAAATTCGGCAATCTCACTACTCTCGAACGGCCAGGCGTAAACAAATTTTACCTCCTTGTGAGTGCTTCGAGCTTTTTCAACCGCCTGTAGGATATCTTTCTCAGAATGCTCCCCTCCTCTCGTCATCATCGGCGTTACGACAACGATACGCTCCGCCCCGAATAAAAAGGCCCGTTCCAGGGCTTCGTCGAGCGTAGGGGCGCAAAACTCGTTAAACCCAACCAATACTTTCTGCCCCGCCGCTTTCTCCAGCGCCGTCGCTATGTCATGGGATGAGACAAAGAACGAATCGTTCGCCTGGGTGCGAGGCCATTCCCTTATCTGCTTCTCCAGTTCTTCGTAACGGTCCTCCAAAGCGGGGCTATGCGATACCGCCGAATGCCCCATTCTTGAGTGCAGGGACATGAACTCCCCCATCTCCGCCCTCGGGAAGTCGCTCGGAGGCACCCCATGCATAGCCAGGACAATCACGCTTTTCATTTGTTTCCCTCCACATCTGTTATGACTTCACCCCAAATACCCTGGTGATAAAGCTTGACTAGTCGCGTCGGTGTAATCGTATTGGTCAGATTCTGTTCCGACCGGGTGTAAACGCGGATATAATCGGGAGTGTAGCCGGAGTATTCATTGATACGCGGAGTGTGCTCCCAGAGAACATCTTCTTGTGCCCCAGTTTTCTTTGTCCTAAAATTGAGGGCGGCTTTAACACCGACGGCTGTCAGGCGTGACCCTCGCTCTTTTTTAACCTTAGCGATTACCTGTCCGGGCATCGATGCTGCGACAGTTCCGGGCCTCGTTGAGAAGGGAAACACGTGGATACGGGCGAATCCGGCATTCCTGCAAAAATCAAGGGTCTCTGTAAACTCGGCTTCCGTCTCCCCCGGAAAACCCGCGATGACGTCGGTGGTGACGGCAGAGCACGGTAAAACTTTCCTGATGACAGACAAAGCCGAAGTGTAATCAGCGGTGGAATAACCCCTTTTCATGCGAAACAAAACATCATCCGAGCCGCTCTGCAGGGAGACATGGAAATGGGGGCACAGGCGTGTATCCTCCCAGAGAGACAGAAGACCGGGAGTCAACTCTTGCGGCTGAAGGGAGGAGATGCGCACTCGTGGTATCGTCGTTTCAGCCAGTACACGGGTCAGCAGCGTTTCAAAACTCAATCCGCTTTCGCGATACGATCCGATTTCAGTACCCGTGAGCACGACCTCGTTACATCCAGAAGCAGTCGATGCCTGTATTTCAGCGATAATCTCGTCAGGGTTCACGCTTTTTTCGGGCCCGCGCACCAGCGGAACGATGCAGTAGGCGCAGCGGCGGTTGCACCCATCCTGGACCTTAACGAAAGCCCTCGTGCGGTGATTTTCGTCGAGGCCCTTCGACTCTGTTTGGAAAGTGATCCTGCTTCCGACCATTTCAACGAGGCTCGCCTTGTCCGTATTTGTTACCATGAGGTCGATGCCTTCTACTTTTCCGGGCCCAGCACCGGAAGGGACATCGTAACAGCCTGTGGCTACCACCAGGGCGCCGGGATTTGAACGGCGGGCCGTGCGTAGAAGATGGCGGCTTTTACTGTCGGCAATATGCGTTACTGTGCAGGTGTTCAGGATGTAAACGTCAGCTGTTTCACCTGGTTTCACGACTCTGCATCCTGCGGAAACGAATTGGCCTGCCAGCTTTTCAGATTCCGCCTGATTCAGCTTGCAACCGAGTGTTTCGATGGCAACACGGATGGACATTTATAAAATTATAGCAGAGGGGTGATCACCGACCAACTCACTCCGAACTTAAATATCGTTATGCAAGGTAGAAGAATATCGCCGTTTGAGAATTATGTTAAAAGTTTCATGCGCTGTTTGATATGCGATAATATTTAATATCGGCCTCTTTTATAGTGTCGAAACGATATTAAACAATGTCGAACAGGGATGTTATAATGGCACAAAACCATGAACAAAAGCGCCTTGATTTTCAAACACGAATTCCGCAAAACGATAAAAAGGGGCGGATTCATCGCCCTGACTCTGTCTTTGCCCGTTTTGGCACTGCTCGGTATCGGAATCTCTCATTTCGTATCCGGAGTATCAAAACCCCCATCTGAAACCTACAAGATAGGTTACGTGGATAATATCGGCATGTTTAACCAGTTCACCACGGAAGGCAATACCGAATTCATACCGTTCGAGACAAATCAAACTGCTTTGCAGGCGCTGGTGAACAAAGATGTGAAGGAATATTTCATTATCCCGCAGGACTATATTACAACCGGTTTGGTAACCCGGTACACCACACAAAAAGAACTTTCACCGCCCGCTTCGTCGTATTCCGCTATCACGACTTTCATGTCCGACAACCTCATGACGGGGAAACTGCCCCCGGACACTATCACAAGGGTCCAATCAGGCCCAACCCTAGTGAGTGTGACGCTTACACCGAAGGGAGATCCGGCACTCCAGTCCGGCTATGCCAATTTCATCGTTCCTGCGGTTTTCAGCTTCCTGCTGGGTCTTTCGCTGATATTCTCATCCACTTACGTGATCCAAAGTCTGAGCGAGGAAAAGGAAAACAGGGTCATGGAAATGCTGTTGTCTTCTGTTTCGCCGCGGCAATTGCTGACAGGAAAGGTCCTTGGGCTCGGCGCGGCTGGTCTGATTCAGGTCCTCGTCTGGATAATCTCTATCCCGCTCTTGCTTTCCCTCGCATCGTCATCCGTAGGAGGGATTCTGAGTACGATTCACGTACCTCTATACTTCTGGGGGCTCGCGGTGCTTTACTTTATACTAGGATACTTGATGTTCGCCGGTCTATCAGCCAGCATAGCGGCCATCAGTTCGACTGTGCAGGAAGCACAGGGTCTTGCCGGCATATACGGCATTTTTAATTTTGTACCCTTCTGGCTCCTCTCGGTGATACTCATGTACCCGAACAATCCGATCTGGGTAGTTTTGAGCATCTTCCCCCTCACGGCACCGGTTTTAGTGATGATGAGGCTGGGATTGATCGGCATTCCCGCATGGCAACTGGTAACCAGCATAGTGGTGCTGGCTCTCTCTGTATTCGGAGAATTGTGGTTATCTGCCAGGTTGTTGCGTGTTTACATGCTGATGTACGGAAAAAGGCATAATCTCGGGGAAATAATCCGAAACCTTCGCAACCGGTAGCCCGGTTCTCTCTAAAGACTTCTTTTTCGTAAAATGCTTGAATATCCTAACCGCTGTGGCGGCAACCATACATGCGGTGAATAACAGCCCCGTGACGAATGCCCCGAGTTGAGCCAGACGAAACATTATCAGAAACGGGTTTATAACTGCATCTTTGCGAGAGAAAACCTCATCATCGGAGTAACCCTTTCAATTCTCCGACTTTGTCTGTTCGCTCCCAGTTAAATTCGGGTAATTCTCTCCCGAAATGTCCGAATGAGGCCGTCTTTCGATAGATCGGACGTCGCAGGTCCAGTGATTCGATAATGCCTCTCGGAGTAAGATCGAATACCATGCGTACAGCCTTTTCGAGTTTCTCCTCATCTGTTTTTCCGGTCTGCATGGTGTCCAGCATCAGGGAAACAGGGTCGGGCTGCCCGATAGCATACGCAAGCTGCACTGTGCACCTGTCTGCGAGCCCAGCTGAGACGATGTTTTTGGCAATATACCTGGCCATGTAAGCAGCCGAACGATCAACCTTGGTCGGGTCTTTACCTGAAAAAGCACCCCCACCGTGCGGACAACTGCCTCCGTAAGTGTCGACTATTATCTTGCGCCCCGTCAGGCCGGTATCGGCTTCAGGCCCTCCCTTGGTGAATTCACCGCTCGGGTTGATGATGTACTGAATATTGGCCATATACCGTGACGGTATCACCGGGTTGATTATCAGTTCCCTGACCATTTCCGAGATTTCTTTGTTTGAGACACCTTTGGCATGCTGAGTCGAAAACACCACTTTCTCAACTGAAACTGGTTTCGTGCCCAAGTACCTCACGGTAACCTGGGTTTTTGCATCCGGGCGGAGCCAGGAGATGGCCCCGGCCTTGCGTAACTCACTGTGGCGCTGCATGAGTTTATGGGCAAGGGAAATCGGAAGGGGCATCAATTCAGGGGTTTCTGTAACAGCGTAGCCGAACATCATCCCCTGGTCGCCCGCCCCGATGTCCCCGCCTTCGCGCGAGACGGCGCTGCTTATATTAGATGACTGCTGACTGACGGAAGTCTGGTAAACGCACCCGTTGCAGTTGAACCCAGATATGATGTCACCGTAGCCCGCGTCCCTGATAACCCCTTGGGCGATATCTTTGAAATTCACGTTCGCGCTTGAGGTCATCTCCCCGGCAATGATAATAAGGTTCTTGGCAAGCATCGTTTCGCAAGCGACGCGCGCCGCCGGGTCCTTTTCCAGATACGCATCAAGTACCGCGTCGGAAACCTGATCGGCCAGTTTATCCGGGTGACCTTCTGAAACTGACTCCGAACTGAATAAGTAATCCCTGACCATCTGTTTCTCCTTTGAAATAAATTCCCGCCGAAACACGCTCATCAGAAACAAGAACGCCATAACAAAAAAGCCGTCTCCCTTGACATCTTATCTATCAAGGGAAACGGCTCTCAGAGCAATAAAAAAACCTCCGTTGTAAGGAGGCTAAAGCCCTCCTTTTTCGCTTGGTAAGCGACCTATCGTTTCCCCTTGCGGGCTGGCATTGGCACCTTTAAGAAAGACTAAAGGCTGCCGGGTGGGTCATTGGGCCAGAGCCCTCGCCACCACTCTTGATAGTGTAAATATTCAGTTGTTAATTGATAAAATTATAGTGTACCCTGTGCGGCGTGTCAACATACTGTAAGGGTCCAGTACATATTGGATTTTCGGGGGTTGGTGATGAAATTATCCACA
>CAZMDI010000038.1:0-8443 GCA_964564995.1 uncultured Dehalococcoidales bacterium | reverse complement strand
CGGTGGTCTGAATGACTATCGATAACGGCGCCGTGCGGATGCCCTCCGAAAATTGTGATTAGGTTTTCCTCCTCACGCACGCGTATGCCCATCTTTTGTAATTCCTGTGAAAGCGCCTCAACGCGGTTGGACTCCTTCAGTCGGGCTCCCTTGATGCCGCTGAACTGGCTTTCGCCGTCAGCGATGGCTGCCAGGATGCCCATTGTGGGGAGAAGGTCGATACAGTCGGTTAGGTCGGCATTAATACCGTGCAGCAAAGATCTCTGCACCATTACCGAACTTCTCCGGACCGAAAGGCGGGCTCCCATTTTTTGCATCAGGTTAAGCACCACGCGGTCGCCCTGCAGGCTTTCTGCATTTAGGTTACTGACCACCAATTCTCCCGAAAGGGCTCCAAGTGCCAGTAGGTAGGATGCCTGCGACCAATCGCCCTCTACCGTGTATTCGGTTGGCCTGTAATCCTGTCTATCGACCTTGAAATCGATCATCCCGGGAGAGGCGGTTACGCGTATGCCGAATTTTCTGAGGCATTCGATTGTCATGTCGAGATAAGGTTTCGACGCGGGTTGGGATTTCAATTCGATATGGAGCCCCTGCTGTGCCAGCGGTCCCGCCAGCAGGAGGGCAGACACGAATTGAGAGCTAATGTCTCCTGCCAGCATGACTGTACCACCCGAGAAAATTCCTCCCTCGACTACAACCACCGAACCGTCTAGCCGGCATTTGACGCCGAGTTGAGCCATGGAATCTATCAGAGGAAGGATAGGGCGTTTAGCAAGGGTCTGTCCCGGGACAAGGCGCACGGTGCCTGGGACAGCTGCCGAAAGGGCGATCATGAAACGGAACGTGGCAGCAGATTCCCTGCAGAAAAGCTCTGATTCGGGGGTTTTGATGGCCCCGCCGGTTACTCGCCAGCCGAAAGCGCTCTGGTGGATTTCTGCACCTATACTACGCAAAACATCAGCTGCTGCCAGCGTGTCGTCTGACGATAGCGGGCGCCGGATGTAGCTCTGGCCTGCGGCAAGCGCAGCGCACATCAAAGCCCGGATGGTGTAGCTCTTGGAAGACGGGGCATCGAGGATGCCGTGCACCTGGCTTTTAGAAACGGAAACTTTCATATTCACCCAATCTTTCAAGAATACTGTCGGCAGCGCATTCTATGCTGAGCCTCGTCGTATCGATTGTAATGTCCGCCGATTGTTCGTAAAACGGTTTGCGTGCGGTAATTAACGTTGCAATGTCTTTGCCGTCTGCCAGAAGCGGTCGGATGGGGCTGGATGATACACGTTTTAGTATCGCGCTGTTCGAGGCCCTCAAATAAACTAGGACTGAACTCTTTTTCAAAGCGCTTATATTGGAGGGGTCGAGCAGTACGCCCCCGCCGCACGCAATTACCTGCCCCGATTTACCTGCGATATCGGCCGTTGCAGTTTTCTCCAGGTCCCGGAAGACGGGTTCCCCGTCCTCTTTGAAGATGCGCGCTACACTCTTACCGGCCCTTGTTTCCACGAGCGTATCCAGGTCTGTGAACGGTTTCTCCATTTTTCTGGCAAGCGCTTTGCCGATTGAAGATTTGCCTGCACCCATAAAACCGATCAGGGCTACATTTGTTCTCTGTGTTTTTCCTGTTTCCACCGTTTTCCCACTTGTTCCCGGGGCCCCGGGACGCATGGCTGAAATCGCAGCCGCACGCATCACCTCGAGAGGGGTTTCTTTCCCTGTCCAGAGTTCCAATGCGAGTGCAGCCTGGCGTACTAGCATTTCAAGGCCGCTTATGACCTGGCATCCCTGTGCGGCTGCCTCTCTGAGTAACCTGGTTTGATACGGAGTATAAACGACATCGAAGATCGTGATACCCGGTTTTAACAGGTCGGCCGGAATGGGTGTTTCATCAATAGCGGGCTCCATGCCAACGCTTGTGGCATTGACCAGCAAATCTGCTTCTGCCATGGTGTTTTTCAGGTTGGCTGGGGTGAGTTCGAGCGCCACCACCTTCCAGCCGGATACGCGTGCGAGATTGGTCGACAAAATGGCAGCCTGGGTAAGCGTAGTTTTGCGGTTTAGTATGGTGATCCGGGATACTGCCTGTGCAAGCGCAAATCCCATCGCGCGTGCCGCCCCGCCAGCGCCCAGCAGCACCACTTTTTTCCCCTTCGGTTCGAACCCTGCCGCATTGAGGGATTGGAGAAACCCGGCGGCGTCAGTGTTGTAGCCTTTCAACTTCCCTTCTTCGTTTACAATCGTATTAACGGCGCCTATGTCACGCGCCAGAGGGTCGAGTTCGTCGAGAAACTGCACGATAGCGATTTTATGGGGGATTGTGACGTTCAGTCCCCTGATCCCGAGGACCCGCATACCCTCAACCGCAGCGCGGAGACCAGGGGTAATAACGTGAAAAGCCAGGTACACAAAATCTATTCCAAGCTCCGCTATGGCAGTATTGTGCATGGCAGGCGAGAGGGTGTGTTTTACGGGGTCTCCGATCACCCCGCAGAGTTTAGTGCCGGCGTTTATCATGAGCTCAATACTCCGAATATGTTTTTCATCTGTGAAATGGTCAATTGACCGGATGCCGAAGTACCTTCTTCGGTGAGTGCGGCGTAGGTGAACGCACCTCCGCTGAGAGGGGATAGGATTCGGCTCACCTGACCCATGGGCCCCATGCAGAAAGCCACAACATCTGCGGGCTTGAATTCGTTTATTAGTCCAAGCATAACGACATTATCGTCGAATGTGAGCGCAGCCGTCACAAGTTTGCAGATATCTGCCCCGGCCGCGAGTTCATCATTGATGATACGGCGGAGTTCTGACCGCTGGGGTGTGCGCTTCATGTCATGATGGGATATCATGCACCGGGCTTTCTTCTTGATCAGTGGCACTATTTCTTCGAGGTCTGGGGCGGCCAGTTCGATATCAATGATGGCTGCTCCCATTGAAAGCGCTTTGAGAAGTTCTACTCGCCTGGCTTCTTCGGTCCCCTCCCAAAATCCACCCTCGGCCTTCAATCGGTTGGTGGCTATCCACTGTTTTTTCAGTGAGCGAACCGTGTTTTCCCATCCCTTGCCTATCATGTCTATCCTGATTTCAACCATGTCCGCGCTTTCCCACAGCTCGGGGGTGGCGGCCGCTTCCGGGGTTGTAATTACGGCGCAGATGCGCTGAGGGTCCACTACTATTCCTCCAGCGCTTGCGCGACCATTTCAAGGTCTACCCTGTCCGATATAGTTACCTTTCCTATTCCCACGGGGAGGATGAATTTAAGTCTTCCCGCGGATATCTTTTTGTCATGTTTGACGGCTTCCAGAACGTCGGCGAAATTGATTTCTGGCATGCTTGTCGGAAGACCGGCAGCCATAATCACGGCAGTAAGTCGCTCGAAGTCTCGCTGTGAGAACAAACCCATCCGACGGGAAATGCGGGAAGCTACAATCATGCCAATCGCGACGGCTGTGCCATGGTTTATCTTGTAGCGCGTCACAGTTTCGAGGGCATGCCCTACGGTATGCCCGAAGTTGAGGATGTTGCGAAGTCCCTTATCACGTTCATCATTGTTGACTACCCGTGATTTGACACCGGCGGTACGCAAGATGACGGTATCCATGGTTTTCTGTTCCAGCCCGAGTACCTGCTCCATCCTGTGTTCCAGTAACGCGAAAAGCCGTGGATCGCCTATCACGGCGCTTTTAATTACCTCAGCCATCCCGTTGGAGATGTGCCCGGAAGGAAGGGTCTTGAGCACAGATGTGTCGCTGAAAACCACCGATGGCTGGTAAAACGCTCCGATTTGGTTTTTTAATTGGCCATGGTTGACCGCTGTCTTGCCTCCGATGGAGCTGTCCACCTGGGCCAGCAGGGTGGTGGGAATCTGGATAAGCGGCATACCGCGCATGTAAGTGGCAGCTACAAAACCTGCCAGATCGCCTATGACGCCACCGCCCAGTGCAAGAATCGATGTACTGCGCTCAGCTAATTGGGAGGCCAGCTCGGTGTAGAGCCTTCCTGCTGTTTCGAGGGATTTAAATTCCTCGCCTTCGGGTACGATAATCGTTCCCACTTCAAAGCCCGCGGCCTGCAGATCTTCTTTGAGTTTGAATCCGTGCAATTCAAAAATTGCAGGATTCGTGATCAGAAACAGGCGTTTGTCCGTACTGTATCGTTTCAACCAGCCCGACATTCCGCCCAGGACACCCGGTCCTATATAAATGTTATAGCGCGAGGAACCAGGTGAAACCCTGAGAATTTGCATTGGCTACTTTCCTGCCTTGCCCTTCTTGTTTTGTCCTGCTGTGATTGCATGGATGCGGTTGCAATCGTCGATGATTGTTCTAAGCTCATCGGCTGTGATCGCCTGGGCCGCGTCCACCCATGATTCGGCTGGATTATAGTGTACCTCAATTGCCAGCCCGCTTGCACCCGCTGCCATGGCAGCGCAACTCATCGGATATATCAGGTCACGGCGCCCGGTTGCGTGGCTGGGATCGGCCATTACGGGAAGAAAGGTTTCTTTCTGGATGACCGGGATTGCCGCCAGGTCAAGAGTGTAGCGCGTGAAGTTCTTACCTTTGCCTATAGGCAACTCGCCTCGTTCGCACAAAATAATGTCCTTATTCCCCTCGACCGCTATGTATTCGGAAAATGAAAGGAACTCTTCGACGCTAGCCCCGAAGTGGCGTTTGTAAAATACCGGCTTGCCTTTCCGTGCCAGAACTCCTAAGAGGTCCTGGTCGTACATGTTTCGTGCCCCTACCTGGAGGATATCGACGTATTCAGAGATAAGGTCCACCTGGTTTTCACCCCGAACTTCTGTGAGCACTGGCATTTCAAACGCCCGTCCGGCGTCACGTAGCCATGTTAGGGCTTCACGAGCTTCTTCATCCCCCTTAGCTCCCAGGCCCTGAAAGGAATGTGCTGAACTGCGTGGTTTGAATATGCCGCCGCGCAGGATGTGGGCTCCAGCTTTTTTGACTTCTTCTGCGATGCGAAAGAGTTGTGCTCGGCTTTCGATTGCACAAGGGCCCGCTATGTAAGCAGGAGTCTCGCCTCCTATCTCGACGTTGCCCACGTGTATGACTCTGCTTTCCGAAGGTTCCTGAAAAGCCTTGCTGTATTCGCGGCTGATAAGTTTATAGGGAGTTTCTATCATGTGGGCGTCGCGCACTCCAGGGAGAACGGAGAGGTATGAGAAAGGGATCTTCCGTTCATCGCCCACCAACCCTATAATGGTCAATGACTCGCCTCGCGAGACATCGGCCCTGAGCCCGAGCTTGTTGACTTCCGCAATGACATTGTCGATTTCCTCTTTGGTTGCGTCGGCTTTCATGATGATCATTGTCTCTGCCTTCCTTTGATGTTTCAAAATTCCTATTAAACTAAAAAATCCTCCCGCCCGGGAGGATTTTGAATGCTTCTTGCGTTTTACGATTAAAAAATCTTCACTCCCCCGAGCGCCGTGAGGCGTTGGTAAAGTAGTAATATGCGTAATAGCTGCTTGAAGTATAAGACGACATTGTTTTATGACTATATCATCCGGCAAAGGGGGTGTCAACTTGGTGAGATACGATGTGTGTTTGATAGGCGGGATTGTATCAGGTATAAAAAATCGGAGAGAACGCCTGCTCTGTCCGCTATATATATCGCTAAGTAGATGATGCCGTTAAACGGTATTGTTTTTGTTGGGGGACGATGGCGCAAGCTCTACTACTTATATATGCGTGACTTGTTTACAGTTCCTTTTGTGAGTTCAAGATATCATTAGGCATTCGTAAGTGACATGGGTTACGCAATGCTGTATAATACGTTTTGCATTTCGGTTAACGAAAAACATTAACCCGCAAAAACTCAGGCGTAAATCGTGCCTGAAATATAGTGCAACGGAATGGGGGGGTCTAGAGCTTTCGAGCTTGACAATCCCCGCAATCCTGTGTTACACTTTCCAATTGCGTTTGTCAGACACCATTTAAGGTTGTAGCAGGGTACTTAGACCTGCCGGCCGTGGAGTTTTACAAAGGATGAGCCAGGGCTCATCCTTTGAATTGTGGGAGTAAAGGGGAATAAAGCATTGCCCACTATTAATCAACTGGTCAGGAAAGGGCGGCACTCGGTCTCAAAGAAGACCAAGACGCCCGCATTGAGGTTCACCCTTAATGCGTTAAAGAACAAGCTGGTGCGTCGCAAGAAGAGCGCCCCCCAGAAACGCGGCGTTTGCGTTCAAGTCAAGACGATGACGCCCAAGAAACCTAACTCTGCTCTTCGAAAGATCGCTCGTGTTAGGTTGACTAACGGTATTGAGGTCACCGCCTATATTCCCGGCGAAGGTCACGAACTGCAAGAGCACTCTGTGGTTCTTATTCGCGGGGGCCGTGTACCCGACCTACCGGGTGTAAGGTATCACATCATCCGGGGCACCCTTGACACCACAGGTGTTTCAAATCGTAAACAGGGCCGCAGCAAGTACGGCGCCAAGAAGACTAAAGGTGCTGAAGCGGCTAAAGCCAAGGCCTAGGAGGAAACATGCCTCGTCGTGCATTCGTTAAAAAGAGAAAAATCGAAGTAGACCCTAAGTTCAACAGCGAACTGGTAACCGTCTTCATCAGGAAGATCATGCTGGGCGGCAAAAAGAGTACCGCTCAGACGGTTTTCTATGATGCTATGGACATAATGCAGGAGAAAGAGGGCAAAGAACCTCTCGCAATCCTCCAGCAGGCCGTCACCAACGCCACTCCCTTATTGGAAGTTAAGCCGCGGCGCGTAGGTGGAGCCAACTACCAGGTGCCAGTTGAAGTTCGCAAGGGACGCGATGTAGCACTCGCTCTTCGCTGGATAATAAAAGCTAGCCGTGAGCGCAGTGGCAAATCCATGGCCGAGAAGCTCTCTTCTGAGCTTTTGGATGCTGCTAAAGGTCAAGGGGCCGCAGTCAAGAAACGTGAGGAAACCCACAAGATGGCTGAAGCCAACCGGGCTTTCGCTCACTACAAATGGTAGGTCCCGAAAAGGTTTAAACCGATCAACAAGGGTTAGATAAGGATTCAGGTTCCAAAATATGGCTGAAAACTCTGGAAATATCGCAAAAGACAAGATACGCAACATCGGCATCATAGCCCATATCGATGCCGGTAAGACCACTACCACCGAGCGTATTCTTTACTATACGGGGCGTACTTATAAGATAGGTAATATCGATGAAGGCACCACGGTCATGGACTGGATGGAACAGGAGCGCGCCCGTGGCATCACAATTTGCTCGGCCGCCACTACCTGTGAGTGGAAGGGATATCGTTTCAATCTTATCGATACTCCGGGACACGTGGACTTCACAGTTGAGGTGGAGCGCAGCCTGCGCGTGCTGGATGGCGGCGTGGTCGTTTTTGACGGCGTAGCCGGTGTGGAAGCCCAGTCCGAGACGGTGTGGCGCCAGGCTGATCGCTACGGTGTGCCGAGGATTTGTTTCGTTAACAAACTGGATCGCACAGGGGCCGATTTCTTCCGTTGTGTCGGCATGATAGAGACCCGCCTCAAGGCTAAACCTGTGGTTATTCAGTTTCCGCTGGGGAAAGAAACCAGTTTTGTTGGTATGCTGGATCTAGTTGAAGGTAAGTCTATTGTTTATGGCGTCAAGCCGGAAGACCCTCCGACGGTGGCTGAGATTCCCGCTGAACAACAGGCCAATTATATAGAACATCGCCAGAAGATGATTGAACGTCTGGCTGAAGCCGACGACCATATTATGAATGCATACCTCGAAGGTACTGAAGTAAGTACTGATGAAATCAAAGCGGCTCTGCGCCGGGTGGCCATCAGCGGCAAGGCTATTCCAGTTTTGTGTGGATCCTCGCTTAAAAACAAGGGTGTTCAGCCTTTGCTGGATGCCGTAATAGATTATCTTCCGTCGCCTCTGGACAAACCGATTACGGAAGGTACGGATATAAAAACAGGCAATAAAGTGACTTGCCCCCCGACCGACGATGCTCCTCTGGCAGCGCTGGCCTTCAAGATTGTATCCGACCCCTTCGTTGGGCGTCTGGTGTATCTGCGTGTTTATTCTGGTACCATAACTGCCGGTACTACTGTGCTGAATTCAACCCGGGGCGATAAAGAGCGCGTAGGTCGCCTTCTTTTGATGCACGCCAATCACCACGAAGAGATACAATCGGCCAACGCCGGTTCCATTGTGGCCACTATGGGAAGCAAGAATACGTTCACAGGTGATACGCTTTGCGATCCCACGCATCAGCTTTTGCTGGAAAATATCAGTTTCCCGACCCCTGTCATCTCTGTGGCGGTCGAGCCCAAAACCCGCGCCGATCGCGACAAGATGATTGACGGACTGACCAAGCTGGCTGAGGAAGATCCCACCTTCAAGGTGTCGTTCAACGACGAGACCGGGCAAACGGTTATCGCCGGCATGGGCGAATTGCATCTGGATGTCTTGGTAAGCCGCCTGCTG
>CAZMDI010000037.1:0-8449 GCA_964564995.1 uncultured Dehalococcoidales bacterium | reverse complement strand
GCTCCTGCGGGGCAAGAGCCGAGACCGGGGACAGCCCTCCCCCCACCGGCTGCGTGGCCAGGAAGAAAACCGGGACCTGAGAACGGGCCTTGGTACCAGCATCGATACCGACTTCGACCTGGGCAGACTCAGGTATCATCGTATAGTACTCATGACAGACGCGGACGTGGACGGGGCTCATATCCGTACGCTGTTGCTCACCTTCTTCTTCCGGCACATGGCCGACCTTATCAACAAGGGCCACCTTTACATCGCCCAGCCTCCTCTTTACCGCGTCCACGCAGGGAAGGAAGAGCATTGGTTATATTCGGACCAGGAAAAAGACTCGCTTCTAACTACTTTGAAAGCCGGGGGGAAGAAGACAGACGTCCAGAGGTACAAGGGTCTGGGCGAAATGAGCGCCGAGCAGCTCTGGGAGACTACGATGAACCCCACGACCAGAACACTGCTGCAGGTCAACGTTGAAGACGCCGCCAAAGCGGACGGGGTTTTCAGCATGTTGATGGGCGACGAAGTTCTGCCGCGCAAGAACTTCATCCAGGCTCATGCCACCAGCGTTAAAAACCTCGATATCTAACCAGTGGTCCACAGAAACACCGAGGGAGGGCATAAAAGCCCTCCCTTTTTTCTTTTCAACAAATTTACAGGGATCTACCTTCTGCTGAGTTCGACCTCGGTGGCGCCGCTCCCGCCGTGAAAGCGATCGGCCGGCCGGCGCCGGTCCACCAGCGAATTGCGGGCAAGGAATCTGTCGACTTCCAGCTTGAGGGTCCCAGTTCCCTTGCCATGGATGATCCTGACGCGGTGCAAACCCCTTTGATATGCTTCATCCAGGAAATGTTCAACAAGAGGGATGGCTTCCTCAACTGTACGCGCGTGAAGGTCGAGTTCGGCTTCCGCATAACCGTAATCCCCGGAAACGCCACCCCTGGCGAGGCGATGCGGGTTACCCATCATTTCCCCGGTTCGAAACCGGGAACCGGGATTCCCCGGTAAAGCCCGCTTTGTCTTATGTACTCCGCCACCATGGAAGGCACCATGTTGTCAATGGAGAGGTTTCGAAAAACGCGCTCCCTGATTATCGAAGCCGAAATATCGATTTCGGGCTTGTCGAGCAATATCACCCTCTTCGAAAGTCCTGCAACAATCGTTTCGAGGACAGATTTTTCCGGAACTCGAAACCCAATCCTGGGTACGGCAACCAATTTACACAGCGAAATAATTTCGGACGGTTCCCGCCATCTGCCAAGGTCCAGGAGGTTGTCCCAGCCGATAATGAAATAAAGCTCGTCCTGAGACGAAATGCGGGCACGCACCTCGCGAAGGGTATCAACGGTGAAGGAAGGTCCGGGCCGCTCTATTTCGAGCGTTGAGAGCCTGCAGTTAGGGTTCCCCAGTATCCCCAGGCGAACCATTTCAAGCCGGTCGGCAGACGGGGAAATGATCCGGTCAGATTTGAGCCATGGCATGGCTGCAGGTACAAAAATAACCTGGGCGGGCTGAAGCCTTTCGCTTACAATTTCCGCAACCGCCAGGTGCCCGACATGAACAGGATCGAAAGTACCGCCCAGCAGTGCTATATTCAAAGAACTACCAGACCCATTCAAAATCACCGACGCGCAGCTTGTCGCCGGGTTTCACTCCGGATCTCTCAAGTATATGCCGGATACTCGGCCGGCTGATGCGGTTGCCTAACTGGCGGCGCACCTCCGGGTCACGTATCTCGCTGCCCGCAACAAGCCGTTCCAACTCGGGGGAATGGACAACCCATTCGCCATCCTGTTCCTCGACCCTGAAATTAATCTCCCTCCCCTTGGGATAAAGAACGGGCACAGGGGCTTCCTGCATCTTTTGGGCTTTCGGGTATTTCTCTAGGAGGGACAGAACTTCGTCCATCAACTCCTTGACTCCTTCACCCGTGGCGGCTGAAACGAAACGCACAGTGATACCCGCGCCCTTGAACATTTTTTTAAATTCTGCTTTGCGCTCTTTGACTTCTGGCCGGTCTACCTTATTTATGACCACTATCTGGGCTTTGCGTGACAGTGAAGCATCGAAAAGCGAAAGTTCATTGTTGACGGCAATCATGTCATTAGCTGGGGATGGCGAGACTCCATCAAGGAGATGTACCAAAACACGAGTACGCACCGCATGCCGCAGAAAGTCGTGCCCTAGGCCCTTCCCCATATGGGCCCCTTCAATAAGTCCGGGTATCTCACATAGAACAAAACGCTCTTTTGCAGTTTCCACCATCCCGAGCATCGGTTCGAGAGTGGTAAACGCATAATCGGCGATTTTGGGGTTTGCTGCCGTTGCGGCTCCAAGAAGAGAAGATTTACCCACATTGGGATAACCTATGATGCCAACATCCGCGATAAGCTTGAGTTCCAGGACAATATCTTTTTCCTCACCCGGTACGCCTTTTTCAGCGAGTCGAGGAGTCTGGTTGGTAGAAGTGGCGAAATGGAAGTTTCCGCGCCCACCTTTCCCCCCTCTGGCTGCCACAACCTGTTGTCCCGGTTCCGCGAGGTCGGCCAGCACCACAAGTTCTTCGTTTTCACCACGGACTTGAACGACCGTACCCAGAGGCACTGTCAAGGTAAGGTCATCCCCGTTTTTTCCATGCATCTTCTGACGCTGTCCGGCTCCCGCGTTCTCGGCTTTGTATAACCGCTTGCTATGAAAAAAAGTCATCGTAGAAACACATGGGTCGGCACGCACGATAACATCCCCTCCCTGCCCCCCGTCCCCACCGTCTGGCCCCCCGAAAGGCACAAACTTCTCACGCCTCATGCTGACGGAACCGTCTCCCCCGTCCCCTGCTTTCACTTTTATATCTACTTTATCCAGCATAGTTATCACATCCCATAGTTGTTATATATATTTCAATATTCAAAGTAAGTATATGTAAAGAAGATAATATTAACCATAATAATACCATATCGAAAACGACCAAGGCTGTATAGGCGCAGCAGAGTGTTCCTAAAGTGTCATAAATCCGATCATTCAGGCATTGCCCGTAGCAGGGTTATCAATGAAAGCGGAGAGTTATCGAAATACCAGCGAAAAACAGTGGTATTTCATACAAAATCTGTCGAATGTGTCCATGTTATTGTCACAAAATAACTAAAAAGAACCTGATTCACCGGATTGAAGGCCAGGCACTTTGCCCGGCAATCTTTATAAAAATATCATTGAGAGAGGGCGTGGCGATTTCGAAACGCGTTATTTCCAGTTTTTGCCCAACTAATTGTTCTAATATCTGTTGTGGCATAGTCCCAGCCGACATCACGACTCTGGTTTGAGTGCCTTCAGTTATTATGGAATCTACGCCTGTAAGGCTCTCTATTTTGCCCTCGTGCTCAATGGTTAGAGTATTGCCGCGGAAGCGCTTTTTGATGTCGGCCAGGCTCCCCTGCAGCACACCCTTGCCGTTATTTATCATGAACACCGAATCGCAAAGTTCCTCGACCTCGTTCATACGATGGGTGCTCAGGATGATCGCTTTGCCGGCATTTCTGAGTTCGGTGATTATCCCTTTTACGACCTGCATATTAACTGGATCAAGGCCGTTGAAAGGTTCGTCCAGGATAATGATGTCCGGGTCATGTAAAACGGTCGACACGATCTGTATGAGCTGTGCCATCCCGTGAGACAATTCTTCGAGTTTTGTTCGCTGCTGGGACACCAGATTCACCCTTGCCAGCCATTTTTTAGCGCTGGCCGAGGCAACTGAGGTTTGCATCCCTTTGAGCTGTCCGAAATAGACCAGTGTATCTAAAACGGTCATCCTTTTATAAAGACCGCGCTCTTCAGGAAGGTAGCCGACCAGATTTTTGGATTCCGCATCGAAAGTTTTACCCAGGACACGGACTTCGCCAAGGTCCGGCTTGATAATATCCATCATCATCCTGATGGTGGTCGTTTTGCCTGCGCCGTTCGGGCCTATCAAGCCCAATATCTGATTTTGTTCGACAATGAACGAGACCCTGTCTACGACATCCCTATCGCCATAAGTTTTAACTACGCCAATGACTTCGACAGCAGGCATTGAACTCCTCAAGGGCGGTGTTTTCGGGCAAATGAATTATAAGAAAATGAAATAGGCTCGTCAAACGCAATTTCTCTGGTTTTGCCTGGATCCGTGCCTCTCCAACCACGGAATACACCCAGCTGAAATCTTTACAAATCGCTCGCATTTGCGCTATCCTTGCCTAACAGGACAGGAGAAAAACGTGTTTCAGGCGCCTCGCGGAACTCAGGATATCCTTCCACAGGAACGACCTTACTGGCTCTTTATTCAGAATGCGGCCGAGGCCACAGCCCGTCTTTACGGATATGACCGCATCGAGACCCCGATTTTCGAAGACGCCGGGCTTTTCGTGCGCACGGTCGGCGCAGGGACCGACATCGTAGAGAAGGAAATGTATACCTTTAAAGACCTCGGGGGAGGCCAGTTGACCTTGCGCCCGGAGGGGACCGCACCTGTTTGCCGGGCTTATATCGAACACGGAATGGCGAGCCTGGCCCAACCTGTTAAACTCTTTTATCATGCTCCCATTTTCAGGTATGAGCGCCCTCAGGCAGGCCGGTTTCGCCAGCATCATCAATTCGGGTTCGAAGCCATTGGTGAAGGAGACGCCGCCCTGGACGCTGAACTCATCGATATGGCTTGGAGCTTCTTTCTGGAGCTCGGGCTTAAGAAACTGACCCTTCAGATTAACAGCATAGGCTGCCCGGTTTGCCGTCCAGGCTACCTTTCTAAACTGAAAGAGCATTACGACGCCAACCGCGAAGATCTTTGCGAGGATTGCAAATCGCGGCTTGAAAAAAACGTACTCAGGTTGCTGGATTGTAAAAAAACTTCGTGCCAGCCATTCGGAGAACGGGCCCCCCGCAGTATCGATCACCTTTGCGTGGAGTGTTCAGATCATTTCTCAAAGCTGAAGTCTAATTTGACTGCCCTCAAATTGCCTTTCGAGATAAACCCGGGAATGGTGCGCGGACTGGACTACTACACAAAGACTGTTTTTGAGATACAACCGGAAGAAGAACGCGGCCAGAGCACCATTGCCGGGGGCGGCCGCTATGACGGCCTCATAGAGGAACTCGGGGGGAAACACACACCCGGAGTGGGTTTCGCGGCGGGCATCGAGCGCATCATACTCAATATCAAAAAACAAAATGTTACAGTCCCCGGACTTCCAAAACCGAGCGTTTTTGTTGTGTGGATGGGGGAAGAAGCCGGCAAGGCGGCCGCAAAACTAGTAGGAGACCTCCGGGATTCGGGCGTCAGCTCCGTGACATCCTTTGCCGCTCGGAGTATGAAGGCTCAGATGAGGCAGGCAGATGGTACAGGCTGTCATTTCGCAGCCATCGTAGGCGAGGAAGAACTGGCCCAGAACTTTATCACCCTTCGCGATCTTCGCACGGCTCAACAGGAACCCGTCACTTTCAGCAAACTTGTCGACAAGATAAAATTGCTCGAGATTGAAACCCCAACAAATTAAACTGGTTCCCAGAAATACATACATGGCGGCGCGGAGCAGTTTATTTTTTGCGGTTCAAATATGACTAACCCAGAGTGTGTTCAAGCAGAACCTGGGTCCCGATACCTATCAAGATAAACCCCCCGAGTACCCCTGCCCAGCGTCCCAAACGCTCTTCAGCCTTGCCGCCCATGAAGAAACCTAGAATCACGATTAAAAAAGTGACGATTCCTATGGAGACCGAGGCCAACATGATATCCGTGTTTTCGAAAGCAAGAGCAACCCCGGTGGCAAGCGCGTCGATACTGGTCAGAATCGCCAAAGACAGAAGGGCCCAGCCGCGGGTGAGATCGAGCTTTTCACTTTCCTGTTTTTCATGAAAAGATTCCCAAATCATGTGGACGCCGACCAGAAGGAGCACTCCGAAGATGACCCAATGGTCGTAGGATGAAATTATGTCAACCAAACTTCGCCCTGCCAGCCAACCGATGACCGGCATGACGGCCTGGGCTGCCCCGAATGCACCTGCTACTCTGAGGACCCGCGCAACGGAAACTGGTTTTCCTGAACAGCTGATCCCCAAAGACATGGCAAAACAGTCCATCGCCAGGCCGACCGATATCATAAGCAAACGTAATATATTCATTTCGTCAAGTATATCATCGAGACAGGACACCAGCGACCCCACGGACCAGGGGCAGGCCTTTTTGAATACCGCCTTTCAAAAATGTTAGACTGCGGTGACACAGGCAATTTTAAGAAAGGCAGGGTAAATGCCCGAAACCAACAAGGTCAATATCTACACGGACGGAGCCTGCCTGGGTAACCCCGGCCCGGGAGGATACGGCGTCCTGCTTGAAGTGTCCGGAACACGAAAAGAAAAATCTGGCGGTTTCCGCCTGACCACCAACAACCGGATGGAGATGACTGCGGCCATCGCAGGGCTTGAGTCACTGGCACAGCCTTGCCGGGTGACTCTGTTCAGCGATTCTCAGTACCTGGTGAAAGCTATGACTGAGGGATGGGCCAGAAAGTGGAAAGCTAACGGGTGGATGCGCAACAGCAAGGAAAAAGCCCTCAATCCCGACCTTTGGAAACGCCTGCTGCTGCTTTGTGAGAAACATGAAGTCGAATTCAGGTGGGTACGGGGGCATAACAACCACCGTGAAAACGAACTGTGCGACGGGTTGGCCAATGAGGCGGCGAAACAAACGGGGTTGCCCGTCGATGCTGGTTACGAGGGGGAAAAGACAAGGTTATTTTAAGGTCGTTTTTGTTTTTTGAAGAGCGTTATTCAGTTTGGCAAGACCGTACCCGCGAAGTCACGGCGCCCTCTGGCGAAATCTGACGCCGGCATCGGTTGCTTGCCCTCGAGTTGAATGCATCCAAGTTCGAAAACCCCGCTACCAGTGACCACTCCCAAATCTTTACCCATCGTCACTATTGTTCCTATAGGTTCATCTGAAGTACACGACGACAGCCTGCCTTCGATGATTTTAAGCGTTTTTCCTTTGAAACTGGTGTAACTCCCTGGCCAGGGCTGAAAGGCTCTTATCTGCCGCCAGATATGTGCTGCAGGTAATGCCCAGTCAATTTTTCCGGCGTCCTTGCTCAGTGGTTTGAAATAGGTGGCAGAAGAGTCATTCTGAACGAGAACGCTCATATCGCCTAGGACCCACCTGGGCAAAATGTCTGCTAATAACTGTGCAGACATGAGGGAAAGTTTACACGAGAGTGTAGCGTTGGTGTCTTCGTCACGGACTAGCACCTGAGCCCGGGTGATAACGGGGCCAGTATCCAGGCCTTCATCCATTTGCATCAAACTCACGCCTCCCCAGCGGTCACCTTCCAGAATAGTAGAGACCACAGGCGCTGCACCGCGGTGGCGGGGAAGAAGGGAAGGGTGTATATTTATGCAGCCAAAACGGGGAAGTCTCAGAACGTCCGGCGGAAGTATCTGCCCGAAAGCGGCGACAATGATTATATCGGGCGCGAGCGACGATAATTCAGAAACCGCGTCCGGTTTTTTAAAGCTACCGGGTTGAAGTACGTTAAGGCCAAGGCCGAGAGCCTCCCGTTTAACAGGTGAAATCGAAAGTTCCTGTCCCCGCCCTGCAAGTTTATCTTTTTTAGTGTAGACCGCCGCCACGTCCCAATTATTTAGTACCAGATTTCGGAGAGGCGCGACAGCAAATTCAGGGGTCCCCATAAAAACAACGCGCATAAATATCCTCCGACAGGCCATTCTAACATGTATAAATAGCCTCCACAACGCCGGGGTAAACATAACCGGTGGCCCTTGTAAAATTACCTAGTACTTGCCGCTGGTTTGCGTCTATCAAGGAGGTAGATGGCAGAAAAGAGACAAAAAGAGAAGTCCGAGAGACCTTGATGGAAAGGCGGTGGCTGTAAACTGTCGCCAGACCATTGCCAAAACCTTTGCTACATCGGGCGGCGCGCTGTTACCATTGTCAGAGTTTTGAGATAGCACTTTGGCTGGATACTCTACCCGGAGCAGCAAAGCTTAAAATATACCAACAAATATCGATATCTTGGGCATTCTATTGCCCCGCAGCAGGAGCATCCAAACGCTTATGAATTCCGCCAATGAAATTTGGGAAGCCGCGCTCGGCGAGCTCCAATTGCAGGTAAACAAACCTAACTACCAGACATGGTTTAAAGGGACGCAGGGACTGGCCTATGACGGGGATCAATTCCTCGTTGGCGTCCCCAATGCTTTTGTAGCAGAGTACCTTGAGAAAAACCAGCGTTCCCTCATAGAAAAAACGCTTATCGGGCTCATCCATCGCGGTGTGAATGCCCGGTTCCAGGTGAGTTGGGCTAAAGATGCGAAGTGCGGGGGCAACGTTGAAACCCGGCGCAATGTTTCATCGCTCTACGGCTTCAACTCAAAATATACTTTTGATTGGTTTTAAACCTGAATATCACTTTAGCAATCA
>CAZMDI010000036.1:0-8639 GCA_964564995.1 uncultured Dehalococcoidales bacterium | reverse complement strand
CAATAGTAACGTTCGCCCTGCGGCTTCGTTGTGCTCTGCCATCGAGGCGAAGAAATCATGGATGGCCCAGACGGCTATCATGAAACCCAGAGCACCGAGTATCCATTCATACCATCTAACGGAGATTTCTTTCTGCGACAGCCAGAAAACCAGCCCCATCAGGACTGCTCCTATGACTATTCCGAAGACGAACAACATTTCCAGATCCTCCCTATGCCTATCCTTGGTTTTGGGTATATCAATCCCAGCCGAAGGGTGGCAGGTCAAGGTCCCATATCGTTTCGGGGTCGCTTCTCTGTCCATTGTCAAGCAGGTCGTCCATCTTGCGGAAAGCGCGGTCGAAAGTCGGCGTGGTGGCGATCGTCTTCCTGAAGAGTTCCTGGTAGATGGATTCCCTTTTGCCTTTGGAAAGGGGGCAGACTGCGAAACAGAGGATGCACCCCTGCGAAGAGCCAGACTGCCGGATGTAGCTGAGACAGTTAGGTTCTATTCGGTGCCAGCTCTTGATGCCTGTCTGTTGGTAATCACCCATGATGTTCCATGATGGTTCGGTTTCCCCGTTTATGGCTTTGGGAGGGCAGACGTCGGAACACTTCTTGCAAACGCGGCAGAAGCGCATGACGCCGAAATCTACGGGTTTGCCGGGGGCGAGGGGAAGGTCGGTTACGACAGCGAAAAGCCGTTGTCTGAGTCCGTATTCGGGTGTTATAACATGCATGGCCCGGCTGTGCTCGCCCAGCCCTGCCATGATGCCCATGCCCACCTTGGACCCAAAGTCGTTGTAAGGCGAGGCTTCTCCCAGCCCCATGTATCCAAGTCCGCGTAGGAAGAGCTGCAACTGGCCCTGCATGATGCTCTTGAGGTTGTAACCGAGGTTGGTTGGGCCGACCACCCATTCGCTCGGGGCGCGGCGCATAAGTTCATCAGCCATGCGGATGGTGTAAATAATAACCCAGCGTGCTTTCTTGGGCATTATGCGCTCTTGTTTGGTTTCCGACGGCTGGTCGACGTCTGCAATCGTGATCTTCGGCCCCTGTGCTTGGCCCACGCCGGTGTCGTAGGAATAGATCAGCTTTTCGGTTGTGTTGGTGTCGAGTTCCATGAAGCCGACCTGAGCCGCCCCGTGGAAGCGGAGGAATGCACGTATCATCCGGGCGTTGTTCTCAGGGGTGTCCTGGTACACCGGGACGCCGAGGTCGGAGGGGGTCGAGTTGGTGGTGGGCGGAAGGTAACTGCTTGGGGCGCCGTAGAAAGCATTCACAAAAGCGTCGTCTCTGAGAGTGTAACCCGGCTTGTTCTGCTTGAGGCGCAGGAGACGGTTCCCCTGCTGAGCCGCTGTGACCAGGTCGAACTGGGTCTTGCCTAGGGCGTTTTGAAGGCCCGCGGCCCACATCACATTGTGGTAGTCGAAGCGCTTTATGGCGCTCCAGTCTATTTCGACGGTAGGTTTATCTACCTCTTTGACGTAAGACGGTCTGTTGGGTACAGCAAGCGTGGATGATGCCAGTTCGTCAAGGTCATGGACGGGTTTGATGAGGTTCGGGATAACAGCCCCGACAGAGGCGGCGCCTACTCCGGCGGCACCTATTCCCAGCGCCTTAAGGAACTCCCGGCGGCTCAAAGTTGAATGGTATTTAGACATTCAGACCTCCTGAAAACCGGTAAAAAATTAATATGCACCAGTATATAATATTATTGTTACAACTGCCATCGAACTTAATAAATCAGGCGGCTGGCGATGGTTCCAATGCCCTGACGACCGTTTCCAGCCTAACCCCTTCGAACCCCGCCCAGACGATATGAATGTCGAGCGGGGGGGTGGTTGTCGTTTCAGTTTTATTGGCATCATCGTGCTCTACGATCGCGGAAGTTTTCGGCTCCAGTTCATCGAGAGCGGTCTGGGGAGGGGGGGCAAGGCAAACCACGAACGTCCCGAACCTGGGCTTCATCACCGAATGGTGCCTTTTTATAGTTGCCAACCTGCCTTTTTCGTACCATGAGGGGTCGTCCATCACTTCCACGGAGAGTGCCGGTCTCATGATATTGCCGTGATCGGCTACCAGGGAGACGTTGTATATGTCATCGGAAACATACAGTGCGATGTCCGGCAGAATCCGGGTCAAGTCGGTCAGCTGTTTCTGGTCGGGCCGGAGTTTGGTCAAGCCGTTATCCCGTTTGAGTGCGGTGTAATCGAACCATTCGGCATCACGACTGATCTCGCGCGCTGTCCACTGTGGTTCGACGAATTCAGAATGCATGGCCACATAACTGTCGAGCCGTTTGGATCGGACTAGCGCCTTGGGTACGACGAATGTCACTACGGGGTGCTGGAGAAGGAACATGCGGTTGGACTCCGCGGCTTCCGGTACGAGCGCTTTATGCTGGCCGGGATTCTCGTGACCTTCCCCTATGAGGCCGTCGGTGACCTCATCGACAGCGGGCACGCCGTAGTTCTTTTCCGGGTCGAGCATGCTCAATAGAGAGACCTCGATCCAGTACTTGTAGCCTTCTCTGAAGTAGCTGGAGAACCCTGAATCTGTTAGTTTTTTGGCCTGTTCCTCGAAGGCTGTGCTGTCTATCTCGCCTTTCAGAACCTTGAAAAGAGGGTCAGAAAGTGCCCGGGTCAGGCCATCGAGCGGGTCGTTCAGAAACCACATGACACTTGGTGCGATGACGATGGACTGGAGCGCCAGTTTGGAAACGAGATTTCTGCTTGCTTCGAGCCATACAGAACTGAGCTCGCAACCCAGTTTCAGTTGGCCGGGGGCATAATCCTTGACGAAATCAGCTTCAACTTTGTCGAACAGCCTGTAGAACTCGTTCCTTACTTCCGCAGGTATGACGACCATGTTTTTACCGAGGGAAATGTCCGGGTTATTTTTGACATATTCATTAAGTTGTTCCAGGGTTTTCTGCCAGGTGGTTTCCATAAATCTTGAATGCTCCTGTCTTTAATTTTGGATTATTATCGAAGGCATCAGGAATGCCTAGATGCTGCCAAGCGCTCCTTTGCCATTCTCATATTCGGGTATCAGCGACAGGTCAGGAAGCAGCATGACCTTCCCGGTGGAGCATACTTTTATGAACACTGCACGGACCGCTTCTAAGGCTGCGCCGCATTTCAGCCTGACCTGTATCTGCTTAAGCTGGGCACCTTGCTGGTCGATGGCGTCTTTGGGTGCCACGATGGGAAAAGCGCGGCATACCGACGGGCGTAACGAATACACTGTGCAGACATTGTTTTTGAGGAACTGGCACCCGTTTTTGCAATCGAGGAATATGTTACCTTCGGTATCTGAAAGGCAAGTGACCAGTTGGTGGGTATTTTTAACCAGTGTATCATACTCAGCCCGGGTGACGGCTACCTTTTCGTATGCGCAGCAGGCCCCGCATTGACCCGGGGGGCACTTGACAAGTTTTAAGATTGCCTCGCGTTCCGCAGGCTCGTCGTACATCGGAAGGGTCACGCACTTGTCAAGGTAGGCAAAAATGCAGTCGTTCCAGAATTCCTTATTGTTGACAAGGTCGCGCGTTGCGTGCCATTTCGAGAACATTTTCATTTCCGATAAATCAAGATCTGCCAAATCTTACTCCGCCGAAGCCGTTTGATGTTGCAATTATATATCAATTTATAGCGGATGTCATAGTGGGTTTGATTATAAAAGGATTTTCAGCGTTTTTGAAAATCTGGGCACGGCGCAGGCCATGAAGGTTTTATAAACATTATCTTGGCGGTTTCGATCGTGTATATGTTGCCGAGGGTGGGGGTGTTCTTAGGGATGGCGGTAGCTATTGAGGAAGCTGCGTTTCAGGGCGTCTGGCCATATTGGATTTCGTGTCGCTCTGCGCTATAATTCGCTGTCCATAATCGAAAGTATGGCGGACGGGATGAGACAGATTAAACGTTACAGGCTATTCTTAAATCAGGGACACTGGACGGGATCGTTCTGTTAGCGGAGTACAGGGCGAAATAGTCCGGTCTGGCGCACGTGGCCATCAATGCCATGACCAGTTTATTTGGGAGCATTTATTAAGATATCAAGATCAGTATTTTGTTCACCGCAGCAGTTACCGATTTTAAGAAAGGCGAGATCGGGGACTGAGTTTGTAATTGTCTGCTTTGAAATCGTTAGGGAAAGATAAACTATGAGTAAAAAAGTGTTAATAATAGGTGGGGGGTTCGGGGGGATAGCTGCTGCCAGGGCTTTGAAAAATGATAACGTTCAGGTGACGCTGATCGACAAGACAAACCATCATCTTTTTTTACCTCTTATCTTCCAGGTTGCTACTTCTGTTTTGTCACCTTCCGATGTGGCTGTGCCAATCCGTGAAGTCCTGCGTAAACAAAGGAATGTTAGTGTGATAATGGCAGCCGTCGATAAAATCGATACCGCCACAAAACAAGTCGAGGCAGGCGAGGTCAGGTATGATTACGATTATCTTATCATTTCAAGCGGAGTGTGCAATTCCTATTTCGGAAATGAAACCTGGGAACAGTTTGCGCCTGGTTTAAAAACTCTGGCAGACGCGGTTACGATCCGGGAAAATATTTTAACGTCTCTCGAAAAGGCTGAATGCGAATGCACTGTCGAAAAGGCCGAACGTCTCCTCACCTTTGTTGTAATAGGCGGAGGGCCGACCGGAGTTGAAGTGGCCGGCGCCATAGCCGAAATAACTTCAAAGATGCTCAAGGATTTTCGGAGGGTTAAACCGGCCGCAACGAAGGTAATTCTTCTGGAAGCTGCGGGGTGCATTCTTTGCGGATTCAGGCCGTCTCTGAGAGCAAGCGGACAAAAAGCGCTTGAAGAACTCGGTGTGGACGTGCGATTGAATGTCAAAATTATCGATATTAACAAGGACGGCGTCCATACAACCGAGGGATTAATAGAAACTGCGAATATTATTTGGGCTGCCGGCGCTCGCTCTCAAGCTTTTATGCAGTCTGTCCTGACAGAAACCGATAAATCAGGACGAACCGTGGTTGACGCGTACTGTAGTGTGAAAGAGCATCCCGAACTGTTCGTTATCGGGGATGCCTCTGTGTTCATGTATTCAGGTCAGCCTCTACCCGCGACAGCACCCGTCGCCATTCAGCAAGGCAATTATGTTTCAACCAATATACGAAGAGAGATGGCTGGAAACGAGCGGAAACCATTTAAATATAAGGACAAAGGGACGATAGCCATACTTGGGACATATAAGGCTGTTTTACAGAGGGGAAGGATGCAGGTTTTGGGTTATCCTGCCTGGGCCATCTGGATGTTCCTGCATCTCGCTGTAATCACCGAATTCCGCAATCGCTACGCAGTGCTGGCACAATGGCTTTGGTACTACACTACTCGGCGCCATGGAGATAGGCTGATCACGGGTGTGGGCCGGAAGCAATGATAGGGAGGTTGTAGACTGGTGGCCATTCTTGTTCAGCGGTTTCTGAACAATATGGGTACTGGCCGCTTCACTCTGATTCTAAAATATTTTTCACAAATAACGCGGTCTGATACCGGACGGAGACGTTCGGTGAAACAGTTTTCAACGACCGGTATAGCAAGATTGCGAGTACACGCGTAACCCCTTATAATCTAGGTCATGTCGGACACGGTTCATCTGCCTTTTAAGATTATCGCCCACTCTGGGGAACTGGACGCTGCCGTAATGGATATGGCCTGTTCCCGGGAAGTGTCTCTCGACACCGAATCCAACAGCCTTCACCGGTATCCAGAACAATTGTGCCTGATTCAAATCGCTACTCTCCAACAAATATATATCATCGATACGATTAATATAGGTGACATAACATCTTTAAAGAATATACTTCAGGATGGTTCCATAACCAAGGTGATTCATGGTGCCGACTATGATGTGCGCAGCCTCGATCGGTATGGCGGTTTTCGAATATGCAGCTTGTATGACACCTATCTTGCAGCCCGTTTTGCAGGGTCGACCAGGGTAGGCCTCGCAGATTTGCTGAGAGACATGCTCGGTATCGATATCCCCAAGAGTAAGGATCTCCAGCACGCAGACTGGGGTCGGCGACCACTTTCAATTGAAGCGCTTGAATACGCAGCGGCAGATGTACATTCCCTACTGGCACTGAAACAAACCCTGGACCAGCGGTTATGCAGTTTGGGCAGGGCGGCTTGGGTTTCTGAAGAGTGTTCGCGTATCGAGGATGTCCGCTACACTCCTTTGAACCTGGATACAGCGTATCTGTCTATCAAGGGCACCCAGTACCTCGACGGACACGCTCTGGCTGTCCTCAAAAGTCTTTTTCTTTTTCGCGAGGCAGAATCCCGCCGGCAACACAGACCGCCGTTTTTTATAATTCCCGACGTTGCGCTTGTCCATCTTTCAAATGATCCCTCTGCAAATCTTGCCGAAGTTCCCGGACTGGCTCAAAACTTGGAAAGGATAGGGCCCGGTATACGGCAGGCGCTTCGCGAAGGCCAAAATGCTCTACCGCTAGAAAGGCCGCGCGTTGTTTACGAACCCCTCAACCCCGGGCAATTGCGTATTCTGACGGGTTTGAAAACATGGCGCGAATCTATCGGTAAAAACCTTTGCCTGGATCCCTCCCTTTTATGGCCCACCGTTAGTCTTGAACGTCTCGCGAAGGCGCCGGATTCGTTTGCAATTGAGTTGAACTCCTCGAATGTCAGGGAATGGCAACGACGGGAATTCTCTGTTTTGCTCGAGAACTACCTTAAGGCACAGCTGAAAAAATAAAAAAGCTAATCTGTCCCGGATCAATGCCAAAACAGAGTTTATCTGGTTTTACGGCGATCCGATCCATCGCGCTACAACCATCCGTTCAGGCTTGTAAATCATGATTTTGAAAACGAAGTCATGTTTATGAAGCCTCTGCCATGTGATAGAATGATTTTATGAGAATTGGTGCATTCGAAATTACCGAGCCGGTTCCCGACCTGTTCGAACCACATGCGCTGGTGATCGTCCCCGTATGGATGGACGCGGGGTTATCGGCCAGTATGACTATGTCGTTGCTTGACCAAACGTTTGATACGCAGGACCTGGCGAGGTTATCCCGGCCGGGAGAATTCTTCGATTTTACACGCTTGCGTCCCATCCTGTCGAGGCGGGCTGATAGAAACGACGTGACCCTCCCTAATGTAACTATTACTCATGGGGCTAGTCCCGGCGGAACCGATTTGATCCTTTTACGGTTGCCGGAACCCAATTCCATGGCGGAAGTCTATATCGATTCGATAGTGGACCTCCTTAAAACTTTCAAAGTAAAAAGATACGGGCTTTTGGGTTCTGTTTACGACATGATGCCTTATACGCGGCCATTGCTGGTAACAGGCTCGGGAAGCAGCGAAGGCCTTAATAACGCATTGTCCGACGCGGGAGTAGCCTCAAATGATTACGAAGGGCCTACCACAGTGCTCTATCTGGTCGGGCAGCAGATGATACAGATGGGCGTTGAAACTTTTAGCGTGGTTGTGCATTTGCCTGGATATCAAACTCCTGAGAATGATTATCGGGGTGAAAATAAACTGGTGGAAATTATAGGTTCACTCTACGGATTGCCGGTTCCGCCCGAAATCGCTGAGAAGGCCAAAGAACAGGCCGACCAATTCAACGCGACTGCAGAACAATTCTTACTTCAACAACCTCAGTTGCGGGTGCTGTTGAAACAGCTCGAGGACAATTACGACGCACGGGTCACGGATAAAAAGGAAGATATCCATTTATCGCCCGAGGTAGAGAAATTTCTTAGAGAGTTGAATACGAGATTCGACCAGAGTTAGCTTTATCCCCGGTGGACCGGCTACTTTATGGTGCTGGTACCCCGAAATCAGGGTGTTTTTTTCTTTAACCATTCTTCAGCTGATTCGATAATTATGCAAAACAAACTTGATATCGTCAAAAGCCCGGAAAGCGAACAGCTGAGCAAAATGCGCGAAGAGCTTAGCGCTCTCGAAGAAGAATTGGCTTTTGGTGAGCTGGAATTTCATATTCTCAAACTTGAAATGGATTCATTCCAACTACAATACATGCAGACCGTTGGTATATTATTGGCGGAACTCGATAGTGTTAACGACCGGATCGCTCAAATAGAAGAACAACTAAACCCCCTCGATCAAGCAACAAAAAAGGCTGCTGAAGCAGCCCATGCCCGGGCGGAGGAATCATGGCGCACCAGTAACAACATCTTGAAAGAAGAACCGCGGGTGCAGCCTTCGGAAGATCTGAAGAAGCTTTACTGGGAAGTCGCACGCAAGATACATCCCGATCTTTGCACAGATGAGAGGGATAAAGCGCGGCGGCAGAAACTAATGGTGGATGCGAATGTGGCTTTCGAAACCGGGGATGAAGAAAAGTTGAGGGCGATATTGCTGGATTGGATGCCTGCGAGTTTCGGGAAAGAAACAGGAGACACTTCCGATATTCTTCATGTCACTCGCATGATTCTTCGTATCCAAAAAAGATTGGAGCAGATACAATCGAAACTCGCCGAAATCAGAAGTTCGGAATTGGATGAGTTGTATGGACGGGTTAAAACTGCTGGTGCGAAGGGCAGGGATCTATTATGGGAAATAGCTGAAGAGATCAAGGCTAACCTTGTTCTGGCAAAACACAGGTTGAAGATTATCTCCGTTCAGGCTGATAATGACAAC
>CAZMDI010000035.1:0-8678 GCA_964564995.1 uncultured Dehalococcoidales bacterium | reverse complement strand
TAGTTGTTTCCCTAAGATGTAAGGCTGAAAAGATAAGGTGTGAAAATCCTCAGCAATTGAAAGAGTCGCCGAGACCAAAATAACAGAGCGCCTGTGGTGGTAAAGTTTTTCTTCCAATTGTTGGCCGAGATTGATCGGAGTGACATGAAAATCAACCGTCGGGGTATCCGCCGAGAGGTTGCCGCCTTCACTGGCATTGCGTTCCAGCCAGACTACTTGGTCATCGTCTTGGGAACACATGGCTTTCAAGCCGGCTAAAAGCTCACTACCTCCGGCCAGAATGGCGGCATTGCCTTTGGCCAGAGTGGCGGCTGCGTCGGCTACGGTTGCGGGGCTGCTTACGGTAAAGGGATTCATTTCATTTCCTCCTATATGGTCCCCATCGCCTGCAACACCCTTGCCGGGTACATCAAGGTGTTCTTGACGCGTTTTCCGGTGGCGTTGTAGAAGGCGTTGTGGATGGCGGCGTAGCAGATATCGGGTGGCTCTCCGCAGCCGTGGCCGCCGTAGACTGATGCGGCATCGTTGCCTTCGTACATGACGTTTTTCATGATTTCGAGGGGCAGGTCGGCTGAGGTTGGGTTCTTCTGGTTAAGGAAGTCACCGTTGAGGGTAGCGCCGGTGGTGGGGTCGAAGAGCTGTTCCCAGCCGAAAAGGAAACCGTATTGCATGATCATGGAGCCGGTCATCTGAGCCATGGCTCCTCTGGGGAAGAGCACCTTGCCGAGGTCGACATACTGGATCCAGTTGAGGATCTCGATGACGCCGGTTTCGGGGTCAACGGCGATCTCCGCCATCTCGACTACGTCTACACGTACCGTGGTGGGCTGGCCGATGGTGAAGCTTGTTCCCGGGATGAGACGCTTCAGACCCCCGCCAAGGATTAATCCGTCACCTTTGCCGATGATGCAGTTGGAGCCCACGGCGTCCTTGTGCAGGACGAACTTGGTGGCATCGCTGGTGAGGAATATCTTGCCGCCGGCAGAACTGAGCTGGTCGGTGGTGGTCTTGAGTGTTTTGGCGGCGTTGGTCATGAGTACGCCGAGGACCTGCTTGGCGGCTTCGAATGCGCCGTATGCGTTGGCCATGGTTCCCTGGCTGCCGGCCTGGCTGCCGCCGTAACCGGCGAGCAGTGTTTCACCGACGGTGACGTTGGTCCGATCCATGGTGGTACCGATGGCTTCGGCCACGACTGCGGCCAAAGCGGTGTGCGTGCCGGAAGAAGCGGCGCCGATGCCGCAGTTGATGTGAACGGAGCCGTCCTGGGCCATGCGAACGATCATGGTGCGGCCCGGGGACGAAGATCCCTTCTCCGAGACGGTATAACAAGTGCCTACTCCGTGCAGGCGGCCGTCGGACAGTGTCTTGGCTCCGGGGGCGTGGAATTTAGTCTTCCAGCCGAAATCGTCGGAGCACTTCTGAAGCATGATCTTCAGAGGGCAGGCGCCTACAGGGTTGTTCGTGGCCTGGTCTGGACGCTCTGGGGTGACGGCTACCTTCATCCTGAAGTCGACGGGGTCCATGCCCAGCTGGTAAGCCATCTGGTCGAAGACCTGCTCGCTGATGAAGCAGGAATGCATACCGTTGACGGAGCGGAAGGGGCCGGTGCGCGGCACGTTGGTGGTGATGGGGGTGCCGGTGGCGCGGATGTTATCGGTCAGATAGGTGAGCTGCAGGGCGATGGTACCGGTGGTTCCGAACCACTGAGCGTCGACGGCGGTGATGGTGCCGTCTTTTTTGCAGCCAATCTTGATGGTGGCTTTCTGCTGGGACTGATGGGTGGCGCCCCCGGTGGCGTTGACGTGGCGGCTGAACATGCAGTTGACCGGCATGCCGGCCTTCTTGGCCAGCAGGGCGGCGATCCAGGCTTCTTCGCCGTTGGGTTTGCGGTCTCCGTAACCGCCGCCGCAGCCGTGGCTAATGAAATGGACCTTGCTCTCGTCCATCTTGAGTGCGGCCGCGATGTTGGTGATGTGTCCAGTGATCTGCTGGGAACCGCTCCACACCCACACCTCGTCCCCTACCCATTTGGCGGTGGCTTCGCGGGGTTCGGGGGTGTTGTGTGAATAGAAGCTGGCCCAGCCGATGGTGTCCTGGTAGATCACATCGGCGAGCTTCATATTGGTATCCACGTCGCCCTTGGTGATGGCGGCGGTCGTGCGATAGTTCGGGGTGGTGCCGGTGATAGCGGCAGGTGCGTTGCTGGCCATGGCGGCGTCCATGTCGACTACGAAAGGCAGTACGTCATAGGTCACAACAATCGCATTGGCGGCAGCATGAGCCAGCCAGGGGTCGGTGGCGGCTACTGCGGCGACACAGACGCCTTCGTAGGTGATTTCTGAAGTGGTGCCTGTCGCGGGCATAGGCATGGCGGGCGAAGGGACCTCGAGGTAGGTTACGATCGCTTTGACGCCGGGCATCTTGGATGCCGCGGTGGTGTCGATGGCTTTAATGTTGGCATGGGCATATGGGCAGAATTTGATGCCCGTGAACAGCTTCTCGCCGGGCAGCACGTCGCCGGCGAAGTCCCAATCGCCCGTGACGATGCGGGTGGCGAAATGGTCGAGCTGGTTGGGGATCTTGCCGATCACCGTCGTCGGGTCGGAAAAGGTTTCGGGGACGTTATATGTCTGGGCTCCGGTTAAAAATGTTTCTGCCATTTTATCCTCCTGCACCGATCTTCACGACTGTATTGCAGACCTCCATGATGGAACTGCAGATACAAAGGTGGCCTGACAGTCCTGCTTTGACCTGGGCCATGGTGGGATGAGGGGTGGCAGCCAGGAGGGCCTTGGTGGCCATCATGAAACCAGCCGTGCACCAGCCGCACTGGAAAGCTTCGTTGTCGCGGAAGCTCTTGGCGATTCCGGTGAGGTTGCCTAGGTCAGGAGACAGCGACTCTGCTGTCTCGACCTTTTTGTTATTGGCGTCGATAGCCAGCACCATGCAGGAATACATAGGTACGCCATCGATGAGGACGGTGCAGTGCCCGCATTCGCCGCGGTCGCAACCGACCTTGGTGAAAGTGAGCCCCATCTTCTCTCGCAGTACGAAGTTGAGGGACCAGTAGGGCTGTACGTCCATCTTGATGACGGTGCCGTTTACATTAAAGACCGAACGCGGATCAACGATGTTGGTCACAGTCGTGGTGACGGGGGGTTGGGTTACAGTGACGGTCGAGGTGGTGCCCGGAATCGTGGTGGTGGTGCCTTTGCAGGCGGAAGCCAGTGCGATGGAGCCTACCGCGGCTCCGCCGACTACAAGTCCGGCATCCTTTAGGAACTCCCTTCGGGACAATCCTCTCAGATCTTTTTCTTCTGCCATTTTAAAGTGCTAGCCTCCTTATCTAAAAATAATATTGTCAAATTATACGGGCAAAAATCTGGATTCTTCCAGCCTCCTTTCAAACATAATCAATTTTCCAGGATTTAACCAAAAAGCGGTTCTTGCTTTGTAATCTTGTTTGTGGATCCCGCCGTCAGCCATATTACCCCAGAGCAACAAATACGGCAAGGGTGGAGGCTTTGATCAAACAATGAGCTCGAGTCTCAGTCCCTTAGTTGCTCCCGTCGGATCCCTCGCAATAGCACAAAAAACCAAACCTGTTTTGTTTTACCAGGCTCAAAATAGCGGGTCTGAATTCTGCTGACCACTAGCCCTCATTTTTACATGGTAGTTATACCATGCGGGAGTGGTGGTTTGTCTATCAGTAAAAGGCTTGCAAACACGTAAGGATATTCCTACACAGGCATTAAAACCAACCTGAGAAATAAAATATTGTTGAATAATATATGATTATTTGAGGACTCGCCAAACCTTGAATCTAGATATATGCGAATATATTGTATTATAAAATTATTAGGCTGTCATGAAAGCTTCTGTAAATATAGAATTGTTGGATTATTCATAAACGATATTGACGGTGTTTTGGTGATAGACAATAATAGAAATCAATGTCGAGGAGAGAAACATGGTTAAAAAAGTGTTCACTGCAGAGCAGGCAAAAGAAGTTGCTAAAAAGATCGGTGCTGATTTTAAAAAATGGAACGTAGAACAGTTCCGTATGGGCATGGATGTGGAACTGGAACATGGGAAAGTGGATCCGCGAACCAATGTTACTAACGATGACCCCGTCATGACTGGCAAAATCGCCTGGGCACACCTTAACGAGATATCCGATTATTACACAAGACTTAACGATATGGAAAAAGAAGCGGAAAGCAAAACGTAGACTATATCCGGCGTTTTCACAGTTGATGCAAATAGATGAATATGGTTTTTGCACTCCTCTTGTTTTAGATGTTTTCGTACCCCCAGGGAGCTAAAGTCCTTTCAGCATCGCTTTCATTGGTTCCCAGTAATAATCTCGCCAGCCCTGGGCGGTTGATTCATACTGGTCTGCGGGCACTCCGCTTTGAGTAAACACCATGCGTGTGCCTCCCGTTACGGGGCTGAAAGACCACGTAGCCTGGGAATAATGTCCTTCTGCCCAGTCGCTGTCACGCCACGATTGCACAATCTTCTTGTCAGGCACCAGTTCGAGGTTGGTTCCTTCGATATAACCGTCACCAGAACTGATTTTCCCGCCCACTTTACGGCTGATGTTTGTTTTGGACTTCGAGAATGTTCCGTGTTTGTTCTCGTCCATTAACAACTCGTAAATTTCGTGTGGTGGAGCCTTGAACGTAACCTGCTGACGGATAGTCCGTGTTTCCATGCTGTCCTCCTCAAGCTCTACATTATAATATTAGCTTGCCATAATGATACCATACAACCGCAAGTTTGCTGGTTTAAAAAACATTGATCTGAAGCCTTCCACACGTTTCGATTGTGCCGCAATTTCAAAAGCCGCCCCCGTCTGCAGGCTATGATACGAATGCGGTCGTTCAACGATTGGCGCTCAAGCCTGCGGGATACCATAATCTCGATGCGGGATTACCGGATCGGTTGACCCCTAAATCTATTGACAATGCTTTATGCCTGTGACATAATCCCAGCCAGGTACAAGTTTGGCACTCAGCCTGAAACGCCCTTAAAGATTTTGATACTGGCGATGTGGCAGACTTTAGCCGAGTTTAAAGTAGGAGATCATCCTTGAGCTACCAGGACAGAACTCTCGCATGCGTAGACTGCAAGACCGATTTTACATTTACGGCCGCTGAGCAGGAATTCTACGCCAAGAAAGGCTTCACCAATGACCCCAAGCGGTGCCAGTCTTGCAGAACAGCTAAAAAACAGCGGTTGGGTGTTCCGGATACCGGCGGCCAGCGCCAGATGTTCGATGCGACCTGCGCGGCGTGCGGCAAGGAAACCCAGGTCCCCTTTGAGCCCCGGAACGGCAGGCCCGTTTATTGCAGCGATTGTTTTACCAAGAACAAAAGCTAATATTATTATCCGATCCTGGATATTATTGAGGCAGGCCAAAAAGCCTGCCTCTTTCTATGTTTGATATGCTGTTCAACCCCAGGTAAGTGGTTGTTTCAATGCCTTTCCGCGATGTTATACATGTTAGTGTAGGCCGAGCCTTGCTCTGGATCGCCCCGTATGAGTTGTTGACTCAACGTCTCCAGCCTGCTCACTAAACCGGGCGTGTTCTGATGTTTAACAAGGTCTGCCCATTCTGAGGCCTTTTCGATGAACCTGCGTTGCAGTACGGGCAGGTCGGGAAGGTGAGTCTGTATCGAGGCATAGAGCGATGGGTCCTCGCCTAGTACGCTGGATATCATCGTCATCAGAACCCTGAATGTCACCCCGCTGACCGTCTCCATTCCCTTAAGGTTATTCTGTTCGATAAGAGTATCTCCCGCTACGATAGCAACGTAGTGGGACAGCCCCAGTACAGCCGCCATCAAACGATCGTGTTCGGCGGGTGTCATCATTTCCACCCCGGCGCCCTTCTTTTCCAGAAAGATTTTGGTCCGCTCCGCTAGTTCATGTTCAAGGGGTGTCGTCGGAGTCAGTACCACATTATGCCCTTTGAGGGCGGTGGCTCCGGGGCCGAAGACAGGGTGGGCGCCTAAAATCGTGCAACCGGAGAATTGCTGGTGCATGGTTAATACAGGCATGGTCTTTACCGATGTGACATCTATTACAGTCTGTCCACTCCTGAGGAACCGGCCGAGTTCTTTCGCGGTCTGTTCAAAAACCGCGATAGGTACAGAGATAATGACGCAATCGGCCTGGCCAGCATTAGTAAGTTTGCTTGTACCTTCGATGTTGAGTTCCCGCATTGCGGTTCTAAGCTTCTCGTCGTCGGTGTCGATGAGGGAGACCCCGATGTTTTCGGCGATCAGAAAGCGGGCTATCCACTTGCCCATTTTCCCCGCTCCGCCCACTATGGCTATCTTCACGTCTGGTCCCCGAAATCTGCAGACGCCCGGGGGTATGATCCCAGAACCTTGAGGAATATCACATGATGTTCAAGCGATTCAAGCAACTCTGCGATCTTTTTATCCTGGCTGTGTCCCAGGAAGTCCAGGTAGAAGTTGTATTCCCACGGCTTGCGTCTGGTGGGGCGCGATTCTATCTTGGAAAGATTTACGTCTCTCGTGGACAGTTCGCGTAGAAAATCGAACAAAGAGCCCGGGCGGTCTTTTACCGAAAATACCAGCGACGTTTTGTCGTTTCCGGTCGGAGGTAAATCCGTTCTTGATAAAACGAAAAAACGCGTAAAATTATTAGAACTGTCTTCAATACTGTTCGCAAGGATTTTCATGCCGTATATTGCTGCCGATCGCGCGCTGGCGACAGCAGCAGCGTCGATAAGCCCTTCTTCTTTAATCATTTTCACACTGCCAGCAGTATCGAGTGTCGGGATGGTTCGGCAGTCAAGATGCTTCAGGAATGCCTGGCATTGTCCGAGGGCTTGTGGGTGGGAATAGACGGTTTTTATGCTTTCGATCGTAGAACCTGGGGTGGCGATAAGGCAATGCGAAACACGCAAGTTCAGTTCGCCGCTTACTTTGAGAGGGGATTCCAGCAGAAGGTCGTATGTTTTACTGATGCTGCCCTCGAGGGAATTTTCGACAGGTACTATACCGAATGAGGCGTTCCCATGTTCTACAGTATCGAACACAGTTTCCAGCGTCTCACATGGTTTCGTTTCGACGCCGGAACTGAAAAAGTTGAATGCTGCTTGCTGGCTGTAAGCCCCGGGCTCTCCCTGGAACGCCACTGTGATCCCCTGGGCGCTTTTGGAGGCCGCGATGATGCGCCTGTAGATGGTCTCGACGGTTCCGGGGTCAATGCCTTCGCTTTCTGCGACCAGGTGGACATGCTCCAAGACGCTCGTTTCTCGCGAAACATCGGTTAAACCCTTGCCAGCCCGCGCTTTCTCAACGCCGATTTCTGATGAAAGTTTTAACCTTTCGGCAAGCAACTTCACCAACCTAGCGTCTACGTCGTCGATGCCTTTTCGCAGATTATCCAGGCTCATTTGATGACCTCCTTTAGCTTGCCTGCCCTGAGTGCAAGGTCGCAAAGCACTACCGCCGCGGCGGCCTCGGCCACAATGACCGCTCTCGGAACTATGCAGGGGTCATGCCTTCCCTTTATTTCCAGCTCTGCTGGCTCCATCTTTACAAGGTCGATACTCCACTGGGGGTGAGCGATTGATGGGGTCGGCTTGACCGCGATGCGCGCAATGATGGGCATCCCCGTAGAGATTCCACCAAGGATGCCGCCAGCCCTATTGCTGGTGGTCGTGATATGTCCGTCCTTGAGGGTGAACGAATCGTTGTTTTCCGAACCTTTGAGGCCGGACACCGAAAAACCTGCCCCGAATTCCACACCTTTCACTGCCGGTATGGAAAAAAAGGCCTTTGACATCTCACCCTCCAGGGTGTCGAATATTGGCTCACCCAGGCCGGTCGGGACCCCGAGGGCTATGATTTCGATGATGCCTCCCAGGCTGTCACCTTGCTCATTGGCTGTTTCTATGGCCCGGGTCATTATTTCGGCGGTTTGGGGGTTGGCACAGTGAACGGCATTGGCGGGAGCATTTTTACGTATCTCATCGAAATCGTCGGCGGTCGTTTTTATACCGCCTATCTCGGTCGTATGCCCGAGTATTTCCACATTCAGAAGTGATAGCAACTTTTTTGCGACCGCGCCCGCCATCACCAGCCCGGCTGTGACGCGCCCAGAAAACCGCCCGCCGCCACGGTAATCAGCGTAGCCTCCATATTTGACATAAGAAGTGTAATCTGAGTGGCCAGGGCGGGGAATGCTGCTTGTTTTCTCATAGGCTTCCGAGATTGCATTTTCGTTTCTCACAATCATGCACAAAGGCGCACCCGTTGTTCTACCGTTAAAAACGCCTGACAAAATAATGCCCCTATCCATTTCTTTACGTGGGGAAGAAATGGAGTTTGTCCCCGGTCTACGCCGTTCAAGGTCGGTCTGAAGGTCTGCTTCGCAAAGGGGAAGCCCGGCCGGACACCCGTCAAGCAGAACCCCGACCATCTCACCATGGCTTTCTCCAAAACTGGTCACGGTGAAAAGCCTGCCCAGGCTATTTGACATTGAATGCCACCTTTGCCCCGAGAGAACCCAGCGCTTTCCAGAAATCGGGATAAGTCTTTTCGACGCTTTCAGCCCCTGTTATCGAGGTGTCGCCTATTGCAGTCCCGAGTACTCCGAAAGCCATAGACATCCGGTGGTCTGAATGGCTATCGATA
>CAZMDI010000034.1:0-8683 GCA_964564995.1 uncultured Dehalococcoidales bacterium | reverse complement strand
AAATGCGTGCATGTGTAGCAGTCACACCCATCCTCGATGGCAGAATCAGCTTCGCGAAAATAGGCGTTATCGATGTTAACCCGCCCTTTCCGGGTAAATAGCGCCCCGTTCCGCGCAACCCGTGTCGGTAATACACAGTCCATCATATCAACGCCCAGGCTCACCGCCTCCACCACATCCTCCGGTGAACCGACACCCATAAGATACCGGGGTTTGTCCCTGGGTAGATATTTGAGAGTCGTCCTGGCGGTCTCCCATGTCAGTTCCTTGGGCTCACCCAAGCTGAGCCCGCCAAGTGCGTATCCGGGGAAATCCAACGCGGTGAGATATTCGGCTGACTGTCGTCGCAGCTCCTGTGAAAAGCCTCCCTGAACTATGGCGAAAAGCAATTGGTCGGCTCTCGTGTGGGCTTTGAGGCATCGCTCAGCCCAGCGGTGAGTGCGCTCCATAGCCTCGCGAACTTTGGGGGGAGGGGCGTCGGAGGCCGATGGTTCATCAAGCACCATCGCTATATCAGACCCAAGCTGCTCCTGCAGAACAACTGCCATTTCCGGTGTGATGAAATGGGAAGAGCCATCGATGTGGGAACGAAAACTGACGCCTTCGTCCGTCACTTTGGACAGGGCCGAGAGGCTGAACACCTGGTACCCGCCTGAATCTGTCAGTATGGCTCCGGTCCACCCCATAAAACTATGGAGGCCGCCCAGCTTTTTGACTTTCTCTACACCTGGTCGTAGATATAAATGGTAGGTGTTGCAGAGGATTATTTTGGCGCCAAGAGCCTCGACCTCCTCCGGCGTCAGTGTTTTAACGGATGCCTGGCTGCCAACCGGCATGAAAACAGGGGTTGGTATGACCCCGTGTTGTGTGATGAGTTCTCCTGCCCTGGCGGCGCCGGCGGAATTGACGGTGACCAGATTAAAGTTGCCCAAATCAAAAACCTTCTTGTAACAGAGTGATGACATACATAATATATATGTAGGCACTCTTATTTCGACAGGTTGGGAATACCATAAAGATTATTTTGAATAATTAAGCTAAATTAACGCGGCCTTCCAGCTTATAACCAGACGCTCACGCACATCGCCGTGAAAATAAGCCCAAGATAAGGGAAACTCGAAAGTTTATATAACTTCCAGGCGTCTTTCGAGGCATTGGTTGCCACCAGCCTCGAGGTGGAGTAGAGCATGGCCGCCCCCAGCCCCACAGCCACCACAAGATAGACAATCGAGAACCCCGCCGCAAAATAGAGCCAGACCGCCGCTGCGTTCAGCGCCAGTGCGAAAACCAGCAGTACGCTGACGGCCGTGCGCACAGAAACATTCATAGGAAAAAAGGTGAGCCCGGCTCTAATATAATCGTCCCTCCGTGAAACCATCACGCTCCAAACGTGGAGAGGCAGCCACGCACAGATAAGCAGGCAAAGCAGCCCTGTCTCAAGGGTGAAATCGTTGTTGACTGCGAACCAGCCTATTAACACGGGCGCGCAACTTGCTATCGCCCCCTGCGGAAAAACGCAGATAACCCGTTTGCGGAAAACCGCCGCCGCAACCGTTCCTGTTGCGTCTGCTGCGAAAGCGTAGGGATGCAAAAACCAGGCCATAATAAAGCCAATAATAATAAGCGAAAGCGTCCATACCAGCACTTTCCGCGGCTCGATTCTCCCTGTAGGTAAAACTCGTCCCCGGGTACGGACCATGCGGGCGTCTACGTCCCGGTCGAGATAGTTCGTGAAGCCGTTGGCCCCGGCTGAAGCGACCAGAATGGTTAGGATGGCAACCGCCAGCAACCCGGCAGCGGGGGTTCCGTTTGCGCCGATAACGACCGAACACGCCCCTAAGAAAGTGAGGAGGAGGGTTTCTCGGGGTTTCAACACTTCAAGATAATTTTTGAATATAGCTGTGACAGATCCAGCGCTGTTTGATGCCTCAACCATTTCTTGCAGAAGCCTCTTCTAGATAAGATTGTAATACTACCGCGGCAGCTACAGCGTCATCTTTCTTCTTGAAACGGTCTTTCTTCTTGCCCGTCTCGTGCATATATTCACGCGCTGCTACCGTGCTGAAACGTTCATCGACAAACTCGAATGGGACCTCCAGAGATCTGGACAGCACTTCGGTAAAGGCCTTGACTTTTTGTGCCTGAATTCCCACCTCGCCGGACAGGGTAAGCGGTAATCCAATCAAAAGCTTCCCCACGCCGCGCTCGGCTAATAGTTTAACGATAGTTTTGACATCGTCGCTTTCAACCGTTCTCCTGATGATAGTCAAGGGGGTAGCCAGCATCTCCGTGGGATCAGACATGGCCACACCGATACGGCTGTCTCCAACGTCCAGGGCCATTATTCGCAAAGCACTGGACCCCCTCCAAAGAGATCTTCGGACTGGTTTTGCGCCCACCTTGTAATCATGAGCTTGCCTCATGTTCCCCGTTAGATTCCGGCATCATTTTTTCTGAAGCCAACCGGGGACCGCGGCGATTGCTTCGTCCATTCTGGAGATATCTTTGCCGCCTCCTTGCGCATAGTTCGGTTTGCCGCCCCCTCCCCCTCCGGTGATGGCGGCTATCTGGCGGATAATATTCCCCGCATTGTACCCTTTTAGAGTCAGATCCAGAGAGACAGTCACGACGAAAAATGGCTTGCCGTCGTTCACGGTACCGAGTACGACTACGGCGCTGCCGAGTTTGTCTCTGAGCGAGTCACCAATATCTCTCAACGTTTCCGGACGACATGGATCTACACGAGCAGCGACCAGGCGGACCCCGCTGACATCGACGGCACGATTCAATAGGGGCGGGACCGCCTTTAGCGCTTCATCCCTTTCCAGTGATTCGATCCGTTTTTCCAGTTCACCGGCTTTCTTAATAAGAGTTTGGGCTTTTGGCACAATCCCTGCAGGATTGGTATCCAGTAACTCCGCAAGGGCCTTAAGCGTATTAACACGGTTGTGGTTTTCGATTATAGCTTGCCTTCCGGTCACAGCTTCGATACGCCGCAAACCCGAGCCTATGCTGGTTTCAGTGGTAATCTCGATGAGCCCGATCTCGCCCGTAGCCGAAACATGCGTTCCTCCGCATAATTCGGTACTGATAGGAGGAAGTCCGACAGATAAAACGCGAACAACATCTCCGTATTTCTCATCGAACAAAGCGATAGCACCGGTCGCCACCGCTTCTTTATAAGCCATCTGTTTATCGTAAACCAGATGATTGTGACGGATCTCGGAGTTCACGATTTCCTGTATTCTGGTGATTTCATGGTCGGTCAGGGAAGCCAAATGTGAAAAGTCGAAACGCAGGCGGGAAGGCTCGACCAGGGAACCCCTTTGCTGAACATGTTCTCCAAGCACCTGCCGGAGCGCGAAGTGGAGCAGATGGGTAGCTGTATGATTGCGCGAGATATCGGCGCGGCGCTCGGAGTCGACTTCGGCGGCGACCGAATCCCCGACAGCCAAACTGCCTTCTTCCAGATCGCCCTGGTGCAGAACCGTACGGGCATCCAACTTGATGGTATTGGACACTTTGAAAAGGCCACCCTCGGCCCTTATATACCCTGTATCGCCTACCTGTCCGCCCATCTCTGCATAAAACGGGGTATCTTCGAGCACGACACCCGCTCTTTGACCTGAGGCGAGTTCGTTAACCCCTTCATTCGCGACCAGGATGCCCGCGATCCGAGTGCTTTCCTTCAACACCGTGTAACCGGTAAAACGGGTGGGTTCAAACTCCCCTGTGAACTTGGCATTAGCTTTTTCGCCGCCACCGAATTTATTCGCCGAGCGCGCTCTTTCACGCTGCTTCCCCATTTCTTTTTCGAAACCTTCGAGGTCTACGTCGAATCCGCGGGAAGTGGCGATCTCGCGCGTTATCTCTACCGGGAATCCGAACGTATCGTAAAGTTTGAAAGCACTTTCGCCGGTGATTCGCATCCGAAGCTTACTCTCATCACGCCGCATGATTTCTTCCAATAGCTCTAGGCCCGTTGAGAGTGTGCCGGCGAACTTATCTTCTTCGTTCCTGACAACATCGAGGATGAAATCACGCCGTTTTAGAAGCTCCGGATAAGTCCCGCCTTTTTGCGAAATCGCGGCTGCGGCCATCTTGACAAGAAAGGGCTTATCCAGTCCCAGTCTCCGCCCGAATAGAACACCTCGCCGCAGAAGCCTTCTAAGGACGTAACCCCTTCCTTCGTTGGAAGGCAAAACACCATCTGCGATCAGGAAGGAAACTGCCCGGCCATGTTCAGAAACCACCCGCATCGAACGGTCATCCTCTTCATTCTGACCATAGATTTTCCCTGTCAGTTCGGCTGCCCGTTTAAGCAGGGGTTGAAATATATCAGTTTTGTAAACGGTGTTCTCGCCCTGCATGATGGCAGTGATGCGCTCCAAACCCATTCCGGTATCGATGTTAGGTTTGGGCAGGGCAGCCCTCTCGCCTTGCCTGTCCTGGTTGTACTGCATGAACACTAGGTTCCAGATTTCGCAAAAGCGGCCGCACTTGCAGGATGGATTGCAATCAGCCTTGCCACATCCGGCGGCCTCGCCGAAATCGTAATGGATCTCGCTGCATGGACCGCAGGGGCCAGAATCTCCCGCAGGGCCCCAGAAATTGTCTTCATGGCCCAACCTGACTATGCGCTCGGAGGGCACGCCTTTGTCACGCCATAATTGGATGGCCTCGTCATCGTCCAGGTATACGGTTATCCACAGGCGCTCCTCATGGATACCTAGTCTGATCGTGATAAACTCCCAGGCGAAGTCGATAGCCCCGGCCTTGAAATAGTCACCTACACTGAAGTTGCCCAGCATTTCGAAGAACGTGAGATGGGTGGCATCCCCTACCGATTCGATATCGGTGGTACGGAAGCATTTCTGGCATGAAGTAAGTCTCGAATGGGGAGGCTTGGCCAGTCCCATGAAATAGGGTTTGAGCTGTACCATCCCCGCGGTGGTGAGGAGAAGAGTAGGATCCCCATGGGGTATCAGGGAAGAAGAGGCTATAACCTGATGCCCCTTTTCTTCGAAATATGATAAGTATTTTGAGCGGATTTCATCACCGGTCAATTCAGTCACCTGTTCCTAAGCAAATTATAGAAGATTGTAAATTAAGGTAGCTAGGCTGTCAAAATAGCTAAACCATTCTTCGCAATTTCTCCCGAAGGGAATCGCCGAATTCAGGATGTTTGAGCCCCATCGCAATCTGGGCCTCCAGCCAGCCCTGGGGATTACCGGTATCGAACCGCTGGCCGGCGAATTCCAGCGCGTAAATAGGCTGCGACCGCAACAAGAGGGCAGCTGCGTCGGTCAACTGAATCTCTCCCCCGCTTCCCGGCTGAGTAGCTTCGATGGCCTGGAATATCTGAGAGGTGAGGATATACCGGCCGACAATGCCGAGATGGGACGGGGCTACCTCGGGAGCAGGCTTTTCCACGAGAGATAGCACCTTGTGTACCCTCGGGCTCACGGTTTCCGGGCGGATAACCCCGTAACGGTGAATCTCCTCCGTGTCTATGCATTCGACCCCTAATACGCTTGTTTCATATTGGTTGAAGACCTTAAGCATCTGGGCGAGGACGGGCTCGCGTGCGTCTACGACATCGTCTGGGAGAATCACAGCAAAAGGTTCGTCTCCAACAGCTTTTTGCGCCATAAGCACTGCATTTCCTAACCCAAGCCTCTCAGCCTGCGTTACGTACTTTATGTCATGAAGATTATCCAAACGTTCAAGATCATCTGCGAGCTTTTTCTCTCCCCTGGACCGAAGAAGCGTCCTGAGCTCGGGAGCCGGTTTAAAATAATCAGGGATGGCACATTTTCCTTCGGCGATTACGATGATTATTTCTTTGATTCCTGAATTGATGGCTTCCTCAACAGCGTATTGAATAAGAGGCTTGTTGATAAGCGGGAGCAGTTCCTTCGGATAAGCACGCGTAAGGGGTAAAAACCGTGTTCCCCAGCCTGCCGCCGGAATCACCGCTTTTCTAACTTCCATTGCCACCTCCTGTTTTATATGGTCCGGGTACAAAGATCGGAAACCAGTATCATTAGAGCTAATTCATCGTCGTATTTGCCGGTTTTGATAGAGAGGTCGGCATCCAGAAGATTGTGATAAAACACTTTCAAGCGATTCATAGAATAGCGAGAAGCTTGTTCAATCGTCTTGCGAAAAGGGTAATCCGCCAGACTTAACGCGCTCTGAATAGAATTCTCGGACTGGCCATTACTCTGCAGTACCCTGGCGCGGACCAGAAGCCGCAACTGGCGCGCCAGCATGGCAAACACATATGAAGGGGCGGCCCCTGTTTCCAGAAGTTCGAGTGTACATTGGTTAGCCATGTTCAGGTTCCCTTCGATTATGAAGTCAACGAGTGTGAATATACTGGATTCACGGGACAAGCCGACCAGTTTTTTAACGTCTTCGACATCTATCCCGCGTTCCCCGGTATAAAGAATGAGTTTTTCAATCTCGCCCTTCATGATCCACAGATCGCCTCCGACGAGCCTCACGAGATTTTTGAGCGCCTCGTCAGTAATTTTACCGCCTGCTTGGGTTACGCGTTTTTTAGCCCAATTTTCCAGCTGGAGCCCTTTGAGGGGCGAAAAAATGCGGATGTTGGCTTTAGGCGAAATTTCTTTTAAAATAACCGTAGACTTCAAATCACCGTCTATCAGTACTAGAACACTGCTTTCGGGGGTGGAGTTGATGATTCCGACAAACTGCTTTTGCAGGTCGGGTGTGCCTTCTTTCAAGACTTTGGCGGACTTTTTGACTCCGCTGCGTTTTTCTCTGGTTTCGAAACGCCCGAGCAGTCCATCGACGATGATCAGTCTCTTTTCACCAAAGAACGGGACAGATTGCACAGCGGATTCAAATTCATCCGCACGCAGTTTAGCGCCCTCCAGCCTTGAACTTCCTGCAAGTAGGGCATCCTGGTCACAAAGGCTCATTTTAAGGGCGTTAAGAGCCTCTCGGCTCGAAAAATCATCAGACCCGTAAAAGATGTGTATCAAAATTCAAACTCCCGCATGATTGTAACATAGTCTTTCGGTGCAGGTCAGTCTCGAATCGCCCTTTCCGGAACGCGAACAACCCGAGTAATAACACCGGCAGAGTGCAAACAGATTCCGCTTTACACATTCTTTACTACATGGCATTATAATGTGTCAGGATTATTATTGATGAATCAGGTCTTCTGAAAGGTATTGACATGAAACGTTTGTTCCGCACTTTAAGCCTATTTATTCTTACGGCACTGGCATTCGCGGTGCTGTCAGCCCCGGGACTGGCCGCCGATTCAACAAATGTTTGGAACTCTACGCCTATCACCCCGGCTAACAATCTAATCAGCGCCTGGGGGAGCGCACAGAACGATGTTTTCGCGGTCGGATCGAAAGGCACCGTCTGGCATTACGACGGAAGCGTCTGGGAACCGATGGTCAGTGGAACTGATAAAACCCTGTATAACATCTGGGGAAATTCATCGAGCAACGTTTATGCTGTGGGAGAAGCAGGAACGATCCTGCATTACGACGGCAATTCCTGGAAAACCCTTACAAGCAGTAATACAAACGACCTTTACGGTATATGGGGAAATGCATCTGGCAACGTATACGCAGTAGGAGCCAAGGGCACAATCCTTAATTATTCCAACGGCTCATGGGCTGTCGTCCCTAGCGGCAGCACCAGTTATCTCCTGTCGATCTGGGGGAGTTCGGCCTCCGATATTTTCTCTTCGGGCATCGATGGGAATATCCTGCATTTTAACGGCACAGCATGGATTTCTCAGACAAGCGGCACTACCAACGATATCACTGCTTTGTGGGGGACGTCCTCGAACGACGTTTATGCTGCAGGAGTTGCGGGGACTATCCTCCACTTCAACGGAACCACATGGGCTTCTCAATCAACAGGATCGACAAACGATCTTCACCGCCTTTGGGGTTCATCAAGTTCAAACGTAGTAGCAGTTGGAAACAATGGTTCAATTTTGAGTTATAACGGGACAACCTGGAGCACTTCCGACAGCGGCGTTAAACAAAACCTCATCGGGTTATGGGGGAGTTCCGCGTCGAATATAATCTCCGTAGGTTCCTCAGGCACGATTCTAAGGTGTAGCGGGACTTCATGGAGCGCGCTGGTTCACAATGCGGCGGATGATATCCCGTGTATCTGGGGCACTTCGGCCACAAATTATTTTGCAATCACTTCGTCGGGCAGTGTCTATTCCTATAACGGAACAGCCTGGGCTGCAACAGGGTTAACCATGAACGGATTGCGCGGCATCTGGGGCACCACAGCCAGTGACATCTTTGCTGTAGGAACCGGTGGCCTCATCATGCATTACAACGGATCGGCGTGGAGCGCTATGACAAGCGGCACCGTTAGCGACCTTAACTCGGTATTCGGGTCTACAACCTCCGACGTTTACACCGTAGGTGCGGGCGGGATTATCCTGCATTACGATGGGACTTCGTGGACGCCTGCGGACAGCGGCACCACGAAAGACCTAAAAGGAGTCTGGGGTACTTCGGCGGCAAATTATTTGGCTGTAGGAGAAGCGGGGACGATATTGGTCTTCAATGGAGCCTCCTGGACTTCTAGTCCAAGTGGAACCACGACAGGTTTAAATGCCATCTGGGGAGTCTCCGCGACAAGTGTATTTGTCGTAGGCGACGGCGGG
>CAZMDI010000033.1:0-8802 GCA_964564995.1 uncultured Dehalococcoidales bacterium | reverse complement strand
AAGCGATGAGTTTTTCACCGTTGTCTTCAGCGTGTATTTCAGTTATAAAACCGAGGTGGCCGGGATTCACCCCCGTGACGGGGATGGATAAACCGTCGAGCAGTTGAGAGACACGCAGTATGGTCCCGTCTCCCCCGACCGTCAGGATGAGGTCGGTCCCGGGGAAATGAGGGCAAAGTTCGGAGGCGTCCCATGCCGAACTCAACCAGTATTCCAACCCCCTGGATTCAAGGATGGCTGCCAGTTTTCTGGTCAGTTCAGGGGCTCGTATATTTAACGGATGATAGGCTATGCCGACTTTTTTCATTTTTGATATCTCTTTTGGATTTTGCCGGACAATTATTTGCGTGCTGACAGGAAAAGAATGACGACCCCGAATAGTAAGAGGAGAACACCACCAGCGGAGGCTGTGAACAGTATATCGAATATTTTGAGTATGCTGGCCAGGATAAGTATCCCTGTGACCAGAAAGACGCCGCCGAGCGCCCTCAACCGGAAGCCCCTTCCGTTTTTTATCCGCGCTTCTTCCATCTCTTCAGGCGTCGGTTGCTTGAAAGCCAGCGGAACAATATTCGCGCCTGTGGGTATCCCTCGGAAAACAATCAGAACCACGGCGGTTATTATCAGTAAGAGGATAATTTCAGAAAAACCGACCTTCATTTATGCCCCCGGTTATTCAACTGTTAATAGCATAGCATAACGAGGGTTCACGGCAAATACATCTTGAAGACGTATGGATACCGCGCTACTGCGTATTTAACTCGCTGCCGGGTGTTTCGTCCCCTGGCGGTAAATGGTCGATACGGTGATAAGAATGATGCCGGCAGCTGTGAAGCAAGCGGCGAATATCAGCAATGGGTTTGTGGTGGTGTCGGCTAGTTGGCTCAGCCAGGGCTGCAGCGAAGCAGGAACCCCCGAAAGCGATGCAAGCCGGTTGTGAATCAATACCCGGGCAACGATCACCCCTGCCGCTTCGAGTATCCCGTAACAGGTGAAAGTTGTACCCAGCACCAGGTAAGTCCTTTTCAGATTAAAGTTGACCAGAGCTATGAATGCTATAAAAAAGAGCGTCAGGCCGATGAGGCCCCAGAAAGCCTCCTGGTAATAAATCACTCCCTGCCGTATGTTCTTCAGGGTGCTCTGAGCGTCCTCGAGTTGACTTGTTATAGGGGTGGGCAGGCTGATGCCGGTTTCTGCGATGATGTCGACAGACTCCGGGACCTGGGGCAGTGTGATTTGCCAGGCTATGTCGAAACCCATCCCAAGAAGGTCCGGCGGAAGGCCAGCGAAATCGGCGGGAGGAAATGCCAGCACGGCAGTTTTAAGAGCCGAATGGATGTCGTCCAGTATGGGGCCTACAGGCATGCTCAGGTCCAGGGTTTGGCTGTCGCCGAGCAGATAGTCGTAAATCCTGGGGAGGAGCAGGACTAACTGGGATTTGAAGTAGGGCTGAAGCACTGCGTCCACCGTGGGGAGATAAGGTGTCGGGTCCAGGGAGATGCCACTGATGTCAAGGTTGGTCAGGTTGTCCAACAGGACCTGGCTGATGTAGGGGCTGAAATCCACCTGGTTGAGGATGGACGCTACGAGCGAAGGGTCCATCAAGCTTGATCTGAGGGTCGTTTTCAAGTCTAGGGTCTGGCCGCGGATGAGATATGCGTAGATGTCAGAAACAACCTTATCGAGGGTGCTTTTGAGTGCCGGGGAGGTTTTTTCTATAGCCGACTGGAGGCTGGTGATGACCTCTGGATGCTGGTCCAGTTCACCAGTATTTTGAAGCTCGGGGGCGGCTTTTTCATCGAATAATCCTGTTATGTCCAGCCTGTCGACTTGCGAGGTAATGAAATGCGGGTCGAGCGCGGTCGCGTTTGCCGTCATCGCCCCTCCCATAATCAGCAGGCAGATGAAAAGCATGATGCTCAGTAATATGTTTGCAATTGCCCGGATGATTCTCACTGCTTTTTCTACCTCTTTAAAATTGGTATGCTACCACCGCCCTCAGGGGGTGTCAAAATTGGCTGTCCGGATGTCGGAGTATCATGTGGCAGGGGAGGAATTTCCCCCGGTTGTTTTCCTGCCGGGAGATTTCCCCACCGGCGAGGTAACAGTGCCTGACCTAAAGGGAATTCGAGTCTACAACCCCTTGACAAATCGGTGTTAGACATGTTAAATTATTAGCAGTCTCAATGACAGATTGCTAATTTATATGTTACGTCCTCGTGAAGAATTAATCCTTAGGTCTATCATCCGGCAGTACATATCCCGCGCTGTCCCTGTTTCCTCTTCCAGCGTGCTTGATGAATGCGGCCTTGACGTGAGTTCGGCAACCGTGCGCAACGACGTGGTCAGACTGGAAGAAGAGGGCTATATACTTCGCCCGCATCACGCCGCGGGTTCGGTGCCTTCGGACAAGGGTTACAGGCACCACGTTGAATCCCTCAAGACGATGGAACTCCCTTTGGAAGAACAGTTTCTTATCAACCACCTCTTCCATCAGGTTGAAGACAAGCTGGAAGAATGGCTTAACCTCGCTGTTACATTGCTTGCACAGCAGGTCAAGAATGTCGCCGTAGTTACAACCCCCCAACCGGTGGCGGCGCAGTTCAAGCATGTGGAACTGGTCTCGATCCAGACGAATCTCGCCCTCATAGTGCTGGTATTATACGGAGCGAAAGTCCGTCAGCAGCTGGTTAATTTTGAAGAACCTGCCACCCAGGAATCATTGACGAACATGGCAGGGAAACTCAATAAGTTGTTTATGACCAGATCGATGGCCCACCTGGCGGCAAAAATTGAAACGTTTCCCGCAGACGAAAAACGCGTCATCGAGCATGTTCTTCGTATGATGGAGGCTGAGGGCGAGCAGAGCGGGCAGGGGCTTTTCCTTGAAGGTTGGCACTTTCTTATCAATCAGCCAGAATTCAGCCAGGGGCCTCGCCTCGTGAATCTGATTAACCTGGCCGAACAAAATAAACTTGTCGATTTGATGCGACCTGAAAATCCTTTAGAGCACGGTGTGCGAGTAATCATCGGCGCCGAAAATAAAGACGAAGCTGTTCAGGGATGCAGCCTTGTCATAAGTCGGTACGGGCTTCCTGGCGAGCCGCTCGGAAGTATAGCGGTGGTTGGCCCCACACGTATGGAATATGAACGTACGATCGCGGTCATCAGCTATGTTTCGTCTCTTGTGAGTCTGTTGGTGACCGAGCTCTACGGAGAAGCTCCGAAAAACGAAAAACGAAACTGAACAATATTTTTTACAGGATGTGAAAATGACCGATTCGAGATTCGAAGAAAACGAACAAAATAAGGATATTTTTGAGTACCCCGAAGAACTGTCGCCTCCGGCTAATGTTGGTGCACTTAAACAGGACCTTGTTGAGGCCAGGGCCAAAGCCCAGGAATACCTGGAAGGGTGGCAGCGAGGGCAGGCGGATTTCGTCAATCTCAAAAGACGTCTAGAGCAGGACAAAGCAGACGCTGTTAAATACGCGAACGCAGGGCTGATAATAAAGATAATCCCGGTGCTCGATGATTTCGAACGCGCCGTAGGGGCTGTTCCGGCTTCCATGGCCGGCGAAGCATGGGTAGACGGCATCAACGGCATAGCCCGCAAGCTTTTTGCCGTCCTGGAGGCGGTCGGAGTGGGCCTTATCAATGCGAAAGGCGAAAATTTCGATCCCTCTGTGCATGAGGCAGTCGGAAGCGTGCCCGGTGAGGAAGGCAAGGTCGTGAGGGAACTTGCGACCGGCTACCGGCTAAATGAGCGTGTGCTGAGGCCTGCAAAGGTACTCGTTGGAACAGGCGAGGATGATAACGGCTCGTAGCAATACATCAATGGTTAAAATTGCGACTCAGGATTTGGGAATCCGTTAAATTTAAATTAGGAAAGCAAAAGAGAGGAGTAACTGGACATGTCAAAAGCAGTGGGTATCGATCTAGGAACTACATTCAGCGAAATTGCCGTTATGCAAGGCGGCGAACCGGTGGTGATCCCTTCGGCAGAAGGCGGTAATATCACCCCTTCGGTGGTTGCTGTCAGCAAAACCGGCGAAAGGCTGGTGGGGCAGGTTGCCCGTCGCCAGGCCATCGTCAATCCAGAGAACACGATTTATCTCACCAAGCGTTTCATGGGCCGCAAATGGGGTGAGCCCCAGGGGCGCGAACTTACCGTGGAAGACGACGCCAAACGCAAACCTTTTAAAGTGGTGAAAGGCCTCAACAACGAGGTCAAGATGGTCATGGGTGGCAAGGAATACAGCCCGCCCGAGATTTCGGCTATGATTCTTCAGAAGCTGAAGGCTGATGCCGAGGCTTACCTGGGCGAAAAAGTCACTGAGGCTGTTATCACGGTGCCGGCGTATTTCAATGACGCCCAGCGTCAGGCCACCAAAGATGCGGGGCAGATTGCCGGCTTGAAAGTCCTGCGTATTATCAACGAACCTACTGCCGCTGCGTTGGCCTACGGTCTCGATAAAAAGAAGGACGAAACCATCGCAGTGTATGACCTTGGCGGAGGGACTTTCGATATCTCTATCCTGGAACTCGGCGAAGGTACCTTTCAGGTCAAGTCTACCGCAGGCGACACCCATCTCGGCGGGGACGATTTCGACCAGAAGATCATGGATTGGCTGGCAGATGAATTCAAACGCGACCAGGGCATCGACCTACGCAAGGACAAGATGGCCATGCAACGCCTCAAGGAAGCCGCCGAGAAAGTCAAGATCGAGCTTTCCACAGTCCAGGCCACAGACGTCAACCTTCCCTTCATCACCGCAGACGCCAGTGGCCCCAAGCATCTCAATATCAACCTTACCCGCTCCAAGCTGGAACAGCTTGTGATGGAGCTTGTGGAGAAGACCATCGGCCCCTGTAAGCAGGCCCTCGCCGACTCCGGCAAAACGGCCTCCCAGATAGACGAGGTTATCCTCGTCGGCGGCCAGACCCGCATGCCGCTGGTGCAGCAGAAGGTCAAGGAACTCTTCGGCAAAGACCCCAACAAGAGCGTTAACCCTGATGAAGTTGTCTCCATAGGAGCAGCCATTCAGGCTGGCGTTCTTAAGGGTGAAGTCAAAGATGTTCTCCTTCTGGACGTTATCCCCCTGACCCTCGGCATCGAGACGATGGGCGGCGTTGCCACTCCTCTAATCACCCGTAACACCACCATCCCCACCTCCAAGACTCAGGTATTCAGTACTGCCTCAGATAGCCAGCCTAGCGTAGAGATTAATGTCCTTCAGGGCGAGCGCCCCATGGCCGGCGATAATCGTCAGCTGGGCAAGTTTGTGCTCGATGGAATCCTGCCCGCCCCCCGCGGTATCCCGCAGGTGGAGGTGACCTTCGACGTTGATGCCAACGGCATCCTGAACGTCAAAGCCCGTGACAAGGGCACAGGTAAAGAACAGAAGATAACCATCACCGTCTCCTCAGGCCTTTCCAAAGAAGAGGTCGAGAAAATGCAGAAAGAAGCCGAAGCACATGCCGCGGAGGACGCGAAGCGCAAGGAAGAAGCCGAGACTCGCAATACTGCCGACAATCTCGCCTACCAGGCTGAGAAAACGGTCCGGGACAACAAGGACAAGATCCCTGAGGACATCGCGACTGAGATCAACACTAAAACCCAGACTCTCAGGGCTGCCATCACCGACAACGACGTTGCTCGGATGAAAACTGCCTCAGAGGAACTATCGACTGCCCTCCAGAAGGCAGGCAGCCACGTCTACGGTCAGGGAGGACAGCAGCAGCCTCCTCCTTCGGGAGGGGAACAGTCTGGGCCTGAAGGCGAACAGACTCCTCCTGGCGGCAAGCCAGATGAAGGGACCGTCGAAGGTGAGTTTCGCGAGGTGTAGCGTTAAGACGCTTCCAGGGCTATAATGTAAGCTCGTGAATAAAGGTGAAGGGCTGGAGCGTTCTCCAGCCCTTCACGGCTACCCCCGGGGGGAAGGTTTATGGCAACAAGCAGGGACTACTACAAGGTTCTGGGGATAAAGCGGGACGCGACGGCAGTTAGGGTAAAGGCAGCCTTTCGTGCCAAGGCTATGCGGTATCATCCGGACCACAACCCCGGGAAAGAAATCTGGGCTAACAAAAAGTTGTCGGGCATCATCGAGGCTTACGAAACGCTCGGCAACACATCGAGCCGGCGCCTTTATAACAAGCGCCTTGAAGAAGCGGAAAGACTTCTGGATGAAACCGAAACAGTTGTAGTTTACAGAAGGCCGACAAAGCGGGAAAAAACGACGGCCGAGCGAATGATGGACATTATCAATTTCCCGTTGACGCCGTCATGGGCCAGATCTATGGCAGCAGCTTTTGTATTATTCGACCGTTTTTCTAAAGATGACGGAAGTGTGGAATAGGGGAAAACATGGTTACGAAACGCGATTATTACGAAATACTCGGAGTGGGCAAGGATGCTGGTGAAGATGACATAAAGAAGGCTTTCCGCAAACTGGCCTTCCAGTACCACCCCGATAAAAATTCAGGCGACGGTGCGGCTGAAAAATTCAAGGAAGCCAGCGAAGCCTATCAGGTCCTTACAGATCCCGAAAAACGACAGTCTTATGACCGTTTCGGTCACTCGGGAGTGGACGGCTCGTCTCGCGGTTTTGAAGACTTCGGCTTTGGCGCAGGCGGGGTTGGCAGTATCTTCGAGAACTTCTACAGTTTTTTCAGCGATGCGTCCACCGCCAACCAGACCGCCCCGCTCCGCGGAGGAGATATCCAGTACCTTCTGGAACTAACTTTTGAAGAGGCCGCGCTCGGTGTGGAGAAAGAACTTCATATCACCCGCAACGAGAACTGCTCAGTGTGCCAGGGTAGTGGCGCCAAAGCCGGTACCCAGCCTGTCACCTGCTCCGAATGCAAGGGCGCCGGAAGGGTCCAGCGGGTCCAGCAAAGCCTTTTCGGGCGGTTTACGAATGTGACTGTCTGTCCCCGCTGCGGCGGGAGTGGCAAGATAATCACAGAACCATGCCCCCATTGCCAGGGAAGCGGCCACGAGCGCTTCGAGCGTGATATCAAGCTAACCATACCTGCGGGTGTAGATAGTGCCACCAGACTCCAGATGAGCGGTCAGGGTAATGCCGGGGAGCGCGGCGGGATGCCCGGCAACCTCATAGTGTCCATGCAGGTCAATCCCCATGAATTCTTCACCCGCGAAGATAGTAATATTATCTATGATCTCAAGATCAACTTTGCACAGGCTGCGCTCGGCACCGAGTTGTCCATCCCCACGCTTTATGGCGATGCCCCGCTCAAGATACCTGCAGGCTCTCAGGCGGGAGAGGTATTCACTCTGAGGGGCAAAGGCATCCAGCACTTCCGCCGGTCGGGCAAAGGCGACGAGCTGGTGCGCCTGCACATCATCACGCCCGACAAGCTGACCAGGGAACAGCGGCGTATCTTCGAAGAACTTGGCGAGAGTTTTGAGGGCAAAAAGAAGAAGAAAGAAGCCGAATAAGGGATTAGAAACCACCTGAACAAAAAGGCCGCTCCAGAAACGGAGCGGCCTTTTCTTGTTAAAGATGGAGTTCTGGATCGGTCTAAAATATGGAGAATCGGGATATTGATCTGGGTTGAACTAGGCGAGCCTCCGGCGGGAAAACAGCTTCCAGCGGCGCCCGGCGAGCTCGTGCCGGCAGCTGGTCCCCAGTATCTCGGGGATGACATCGCACACGGCCGCGTTTTCATAAAGGATGCGGTATATCTTTTCTGTAATAGGCATCTCAAGGTTAAGTTTCTTCGCCTGGTCCCAGACCGCGCTGGTGGTGGTCACACCTTCGGCGACGCCAACCATCGAGGACCGTATCTCATCGAGCGGCCGTCCTTTGGTCAGTTCTACTCCAACATAGTGGTTGCGGCTCAGGTTTGAAGCGCATGTGGCTATAAGGTCTCCCAGCCCGGCCAGCCCCGACAGTGTCAGAGGGCTCGCTCCGAGGGCCACGCTGAACGCAGCCATTTCGGTAAGCCCGCGGGTAATGAAAGCAGCTTTGGCGTTGTCTCCGTACCCGAGCCCGTCCACCATGCCCGCTCCGAGCGCTATCACGTTTTTTAGAGCGCCTCCCAGTTCCACGCCCACCAGGTCGTGGTTGGTGTAAACCGAAAAAGTAGGGCCACTGAATAGTTTCTGGGCTTTCTGTGCTGTTGATTCATTTTCCGCGGCTACAACCGCCGCCGCAGGTAGTCCCTGGAGGATTTCCCTGAATAGGTTGGGGCCCGATATGGCGCATATATTTTTGTGGTATACAGGGTCTATCTCGTCGGCTATGACCTGCGACATACGTTTGTTGGTGCCGATCTCGATGCCTTTGGCGGCTGATATGATAAGTTTATATGCCTTGAGTGTTGGTTTGACCACCGCTATGTTCTGGCGCATGGTCTGAGACGGCACAGCCATTATCACTGCGCTGGACAGGGACATAGCGTCTTTGATAGAGGAGGTCACGCTTAACGAAGGGGGGAATTCGACGTTGCCCATTACGTGGCGGTCGGGCCCTTTGCTGCTCAGTTTCTCTACTTCTTCTTCGGTGCGGGCCCACAATTTGACATAGGTACCTCTGCGGGCCAAAAGGATAGCCAGAGTCATCCCCCAGCTAGTTGTGCCGACGACGCAGATTTTCGCCATCTTCGATTCACCTGATTAAGAGCAGGCCCGACTCAGGCCGGAATGCTTGAACGGGCCGCCGCTTTCTGGTTAAGCTTGCGCTCTTTGCCGGAGAGCAGGCGTTTGATATTGTCGCGGTGCGCTATGACGATGATGAGCGCTCCGATGAGAACATATACGAGATATTCGATAGGGAC
>CAZMDI010000032.1:0-8897 GCA_964564995.1 uncultured Dehalococcoidales bacterium | reverse complement strand
AGATATAGCCCCTCTTTTTGAAGCACTATCATGCGATCTTTTGCCGGTCTCACTTAAAATTAAGGAAAGACTGCATCAATTCGGCCTGCATACCATGGGACAATTGGCGCGGGTTCCGACATCCCATCTGCAGTCACAGTTTGGACCTGCGGGAATAATAATTAAACAACTTGCCAGGGGTCACGACGATACTCCACTTTATCCTCGCATGAGTGAAGAAACGTTTGAAGAATCCACTACGCTCGCCTCCATTACGGTGTCGCTGGATACTATTATGATGGCGCTTGAGTCCTTGCTTTCACGAGCTTTCATCCGCCTTGGGCAAAAACGACTGGGGATTAGTCGCATCACATTTTGGACTTGCAGCTGGATTTCTGAACACTGGGAACAGGAAATACGATTCAAAGAGCCGGCTATGAACCCTAAGGCTGCTATTTCGCGCATCAGGCAGGTTGTGGAAACACTCCCCCAGCCGGGGCCGGTAGAACAACTGGGGATGAAGATAACCGGCACGGGACGACCGCAAGGGCGCCAAAACAGCCTCATAACGGCGGTCAGGGCACAGGAACACCTGCTTGACGAGATCAAGCAGCTAGAATTCCGCCTGGGAGGCCCTCAGCTATTCCAGGTTAAGGAATTAGAAGCATGGTCCAGGATGCCGGAAAGGCGCTACACGCTGGCGCCTTTTAAACCGCTGAATCTGCCGGAATGTTATTGATGATTTTATGGAATACGCTGAACTGCACTGCCACAGTTATTATTCATTTCATGACGGGGCGTCTTCACTCGAAGAATTGATGCTCAGGTCGAAGGAACTTGGTTACAATGCTCTGGCTTTGACAGACCACGACAATCTGTGTGGTGCGATGCGTTTTTCATTGCTTGCCAGGTCCATGGGAGTTAAATCCATCATCGGCGCTGAAATGACCCTTCGTGGAGGGTACCATATAACTTTTCTGGCCGAAAACAAAGAAGGCTATCGTAATCTTTCGCAGTTGGTCACATCTGCTCACAATTCAGGGGAACGGAGTAAACCTGAATTGCCGCCTGGCATCATACCAGCGCGTACTGCGGGATTAATAGCCCTTTCAGGATGTTGCCGGGGTGAATTGGCTTCCCTGGTAGACAATTCGCACCTTGTCGATGCAGTGGACCTCATCCGTCAATACTTGGAGTGGTTTGGACCATCCAACTTTTATATAGAACTTCAAAATAATCTTGTTTATGGAGATAACGGGCGCAACCGCGTCCTGTTGGAACTCGCCCGGCAAACCGGTGCAAGCGTAGCGTTTACCGGGAATGTACATTACCATGTTCGCGAACGACATCAACTCCAGGACTGCCTGATCGCGATTAAGCATAATAAAAGCCTGGAAGAAAGCCACAAGGAACGTCGTTCGAATTCAGAATTCTATATGCGTTCGATTAAAGATATCAAAGATATCGCCGGAGATTACCATGATGCCATGTCAAACACTGTTAAGATTGCAGAAAGATGCAATTTCGACCTTGCACGGGATCAAAGTTATACTTTCCCTGTATACAATGCGCCTGAAGGATATACCTCCGAAACCCATCTTGAGAAGCTATGCCATGAAGCGGCGGTCAGGCGCTACGGTGAGGTTACGCCTCGGGTAAAGCACAGGCTGGATGAGGAATTCAAGCTGATCCGGAAATTCAACCTTGCCGGCTTTTTGCTCCTGTATAACGATGTGATCAATCTCGGAAGGGAAGCCATGATCGACCTTGGTTTGAGCGATCCATCCCTGTCTATAGAAGAAAATCCCCCCGGACGGGGGCGGGGTTCATCCGTATCGCTATTGATCGGATATCTCATTGGTTTATCGCATATCGACCCTCTTAAATATGATCTCTCACTCGAACGCTTCCTCCCGGAGGATGCTATGGGCAATGTGCCGGACATCGATCTCGATTTCCCGCGGAGCATCCGGGAAGAATTGATCCTGCGGACCCACAGGAAATGGGGATGGGAACACGCCGTCCTTGCAGGGACTATTTGCACTTATCTGATCAAGGGAGCGATCAGGGATCTAGGAAAAGCGTTAAGCCTGCCGCTGGAAGAAGTTGATCAACTCAGCAAACATGTGAGCTGGGGCAGTGCGAAAGGCCTCGAATATGAAATGCAAAAGTCGCCGAAATTTCAAGAGAAAATAGGGTCGCCGGTATGGCGGGACCTGATACGACTTGCATCTGAGCTCGATGGTTTCCCTAAATACCTCGGGCAGCATCCTGGCGGGATGATTATCTCCTCGACTCCTTTGACTGATATAGTGCCTGTTCAGAGAGGAGCGATCGAAGGCCGGTACGTATGCCAGTGGGATAAAGACAGCATAGATGATGCAGGGTTCGTAAAGATAGATTTTCTTGCATTGGGGGCACTCTCCCAGATGCAGCAGGCCGTGGAACTTATCAAAAAACGCACCGGGCAGAGAATCGATATGTCCCGCATCGATTTCGAAGACAAGGATGTTTACGACATGCTGGCCAAGGGGGACACGATTGGCATCTTTCAGGTGGAATCTGCGGCACAGATACAGACCATCACGCGCCTTCGACCACGGAATCTAACGGATATGGCGCATGAAGTGGGGGCAGTCAGGCCGGGTGTAGGGGCCAATGGTGGCGTTCAGGATTATCTTGCCCGGCGGTTAAAGCAAAAACCCGTTACTTATGATCACCCTTTAGAGGAAAGGGCTTTGGGGCGCACATTAGGGGTGGTACTCTTTCAGGATCAGGTCAATCAACTGGCGATAGATGTCGCCGGGTTCAATCCTGGCAAGGCTGATCAGATGCGGAGGGCCTTCGGTAGAAGACATAACACTGAATTGATCAAGGCCCTGCGCGAAGAGTTTTTTGATGGGGCAAAAGCCCGGGGAGTCGATGAATCAGCCACGGAGCGCATCTTCAAAAAATTCAATGGCCAATACATGTTTCCCGAATCGCACGCTTTTGCTTTTGGAGTCACAGCCTATCAGGCGTCCTGGCTAAAGCTGTATTACCCTTTGGAGTTTTTTGTTGCCATCTTTAACGAACAGCCGATGGGTTTTTACAATCTTGAAACTTTGAAAGAAGATGCTAAACGGCACGCAGTCAATGTGTTGAATCCTGATATCAACAAAAGCAGTTCTGTTTGTGTGATTGAAGATGGAAAGTTGCGCTTAGGATTCCTGAATGTTGCAAATCTCGGCAGTGTGTCGGCAAGAAACATCGAAGCCGGCAGAATGAGGGACGGTTATTTCCGTGACATAGGCGATTTCCTGGAACGCAGTGGGATATTGGAAGAAGTTGCTTTCAATCTGGCAGATGCCGGGGCATTCGACAGCGTCCAACTGAACCGCAGGGAAGCAAAATGGGAGATTGGACTTAGATACAGGCCGGTAAACACACAAATGGCTTTGCAATTGCCGGTTGAACAGGATATGGCGGCGCTGGACGCCCCGGACAAATGGGAGCGGATGAAAGAAGAGTATAACGTGCTCAGCCTTTATCCGACCGGACATATTATGGAACATATGCGCCCGCGTTTTCGGGATGGGTTTTGCACCAGTGCCGACATCGAACATATGAGGGACGGGGACGAGGTGCTGACCGCGGGATTGGTTATCCGAAGGCAAAGACCTAAGGGAAAGGTTGTGTTTATAACACTGGAAGACGAATTCGGGCATGTCCCCGTGATGGTTTTTCCGGGTATTTATGAAAGGGATGAACTCAAATTCCGCTCGTCATTCCTTGTGGTCCACGGCAGGCTCGACAGGCGGGATGGGACACACAATGTCGTTGTGGATAGAGTCCAGACTTTCAATGCCCTGGATAAGATCCCCGCCTCTAAAGATTGGAGATAAGGGCTGGATATGAGCCCCGGAAGACTAACCAGGGTGTTCGCCAGTTGGATCAAAACACCAATTCGCAAGACGACGACCCGAGGCGTTGAGCAGTTCAAATACGAGGATCTGAAATAGCTGGTTTTGCAGCTTTTGCAAGTTATTTATTTAATGCTATTGCGGAATTGGGTGTCGTAGAGATTAGAGTAGAGTTTTCCATTTGTCATTAATTCGCTGTGTGTTCCTCGTTCAACGATCTGGCCATGGTCCATCACCAGGATCAGGTCTGCTGAAAGAATCGTGCTAAGTCTGTGTGCGATGACGATGCTGGTGCGCCCCACCATAACATGCTTCAGTGCTTCCTGAATCAGGGCTTCGGACTGGCTGTCGAGAGAGCTGGTCGCTTCATCAAGGACAAGGATCCTTGGATCCTTCAAGATAACGCGGGCAAGCGCTATACGTTGTTTCTCGCCTCCGCTCAGCCGGTATCCCCGTTCACCGACGATAGTCTCATATCCAGATGGCAGTCCCGCGATGAATTCATGTATATTGGCAGCCTTAGCTGCAGATTCCAATTCATTTTGGCTGGCTTCCGCTTTCCCGTATAGCAGATTGATCCGGATGGTATCGTGAAAAAGGTATGCTTCCTGAGTTACCATGCCTATCTGGCGGGTGAGGGACTCCAGGGTAACTTCCCGCAGGTCATACCCATCTATGAGTATCCGGCCACCGGTCGGATCGAAAAGACGGGGAACGAGATAAGTAAGTGTAGTTTTACCCGCGCCGCTAGGGCCAACGAGGGCTACGAGTTTACCCGGTTCCGCTGTGAAGGATATATCTTCAAGTACTTCACTTCGCTCGGGGTCCTTCCCCTCTTTATTCTTAGATTCTATTGCCTGGTTATCAGACCAATTTAACATGTTTGTGCTTATCCCGGATAAATTTCCCTGGATGTCCTGCATCTGCCCGAAACGGCGCACATCTTTAAGCCGGGCTTTACTTTCTATGGCATAGTGAAAGCTGACTTTCTGGAATTCCAGCCGGCCCGATAAGTCTTTTAAAATGTGGGCGTCCTTCTTTTCCTCGATTTCGTTCGGCAGGTCGAGTACTTCAAAAACGCGTTCGAAGCTGACCATTGAGGTAGCGAAATCCACCGGAGAGGTGATGAGTGTTTGTAAAGCCCCGAAAAGAGTGCCAAGGTACGCGCCCAGCGCTACAATAGTGCCTATCGTAAGTTCCAGTTTGATAACCAGGTAGCCGCCCATTCCGTAAACCAGTGCTACGCCTCCGGCGCTAAGCAAACTGATACTGACGAAGAACAATGCCCCGGTTACTGCACGTCTAACACCAATATCGCGGACCTCTCCTGCGCGGGATCGAAAACGGGAATCCTCTTCTATCGTCCGGCTGAATATTTTCACCAGCAACGCACCGCTTATATTTAATATTTCTTGCATCACCGCGTTCATCCGGGCATTCAAATCCAGTTGTTCGCGCGTGATGTCGCGTAACCGTGTTCCAAGTTTTCGCGCTGCTAAAAGAAACAAGGGGAGGGTTAACATACTGACCACAGCGAGGCGCCATTCAAGGGCGAATATGACGATCAAAACAGCAACGGCTTGAATAAAACTCGTGGTGATATTCACAAGAGTATTACTGATGGCTGTTTGAGCCCCCACAACATCATTGTTGATGCGGCTCATCAGTTCGCCGACTTTGGTTTGAGTGAAGAATGCCAAAGACATACGCTGCAAATGGTAAAAAAGGGCCACCCGAAGGTCGTAAACCACCCCTTCTCCAACTCTCGAGCTGAACTGACGTAACGCAACGCTAAGCACTCCCGAGATGATAGGTATGGCTATCAGTGCTGCTATTAGCAAACCCAATCTGTGTAAATCGCGGTCGGGCAGCGTGCGGTCGATGAGATCTCTGATTATCAACGGAGTTAACAAAGCCAAACTCGAGGTGGCCAGAGTGATTGCCAACATTGAGAATACCCTCTGGCGATAAGGACGGGCATAATACCACACGCGTGCCAAAAACTTCCGCGTAATCTTTGGTTTCTGGTCGGGCGCACCACTTCGGGAACTGGAATAGAAACTATGTATCATAATCTGAGACAATTTTTACAACATTAAAATGATTTGTGAAACGCAAACACTCAGACATTGTAACATGGAAGATAATTAGGATTCAGAGGGATGATAAAATTGTGGCGGTTCATTGAAGGCATCCGATTGGGAGTTGAATATGTCCCTGGCGCGATTCGGACGGGCGACAAACTGCTTACAAGGCGGGTTGACCCTTTTTGCGCTATTTAGGCACAAACACGGTTCGCTATCAGGCACGACCTCGTTCCCAAAAATTGGATAAGCAGCTTGTCCCTTGTTTTTGTTCGTAAAACACCTCCTATATTACATAAAGTATTGCATTTGCCCACTGTAAATTATAACATTTAGGAAGCATTGAGTTTGATCAACATACTGGAACAGTATTTCTTTGATTTACAAGGATTCGAACTGCAATCAGTCGGAATTCCAAGGTGGATCAAACTGTGAAATATAATGATAAAATAGGCAATTGAGGGATTATAATATCTATTGACTTAATAGGAAAGTTCCCCGTCGCGCCGATTTAAGTCGCGTAGCTTTAACTAATAGCCTCTACGACACTTCAGGCTTTTTATACTGACCCTATAGGCACTTACATCACCAATCCGCTATTGATAATATCTTTAATATGGGTGCGGAGGGATTCAACCATGAAACGCATTCTCTGCCCGGTATTGCTGGTATTAATCGTTTTGACGGGATGCATTCAATCAAGCATTCCCCAAAATGGAAAGGCCGGTCAATCCACCCAGGTAAAAATCGTTATGAACGGTGAGGATGTGACACTGGCACAGCCTCCCCTGTTGCTGAAAGACGTTGTGTATGTCACTAAAGAAGATATAGCCAGTCTGCCAGGCATCAGCATCGAATACAACCAAGCCACCGGCGAGCTCACCAGCAAACGACTGGGAAATACGTTATTTATGAAAATCGGCCAGCCTTTGAAGGCCGGTGATAAAAACGGCGCAGTGCCTTTTCTTCAGCAGGGGATTGTATATCTCCCGTTATGCGATGTGATTTCCCGTTTAAACTATAATACCCAAACCAACAAAGCCCCAGACGGGACGATAGTCATCATCTTGGAAAAGCTGGGTTTTGACTTCACGGATTATTTGAAAATGGTGACAGGCACCAGGTTCAGTGCGGATGAATTGAAGGCAGCGGAAACCGCACTGGCGCAGGGCATAACAATCACGGATTTGCAGAATGACTGGGCACTCATCAACGAGGGTGTACAGGCAGATGGCCGGAAGGACAACGGCAAACCGTATCCGATTGCTTTCACGGACATTAAAAGCGTAACCCTGGGAGCAGACGGTCATTATATGTATTTGAAGTACGAATTCTATGACGTACTTCCCGAAAAACTGTTTTATTTCGAGAACCCTGACCTCGGACTGACGGATTTTATATCCGGTCTGGGAGGCGGTTTTTTCCTTTCTAATTTTTTCAACCGCGATACCGGCAAAGATGACGTAGGGGGGATGTCGATTTCATTAACATGGGTACAAGGTGACAGCCAGCGTTATACTGACAATCCAAATTTATTCGCCCCTCCTGTAGTCGCCGTCCAAAATCAAGCCACCCTTACAGGCGGCAAATTCGACAATGGTGACGACAGATACAACATTGACGACGTCAATGGGTTGGTTGCCGGCGGTGCGGGAACGAACTATCTGATGGCGGCTTTCCCCCTGAAAGAATACGGACTCCAGCTCGGGGACATCATTGAGGGCTCGCTGGGAATAGAGGTAGGCAGCAAATTATTCCACCACGAATGCTGTGATGTTGTGCTTGACTGCGGCTTTAAAGCGGGTGAGATTATCCGGTATGAACTTGGAGCAAACAGCTATGAGAATTTGGGCCCTGGGAACAACCTGATTCCCCTTAATACGTCTGCAACGGGGAAATAACGGAGATTTATGAACAGGCTTGTCTTGTAAGGCGGTTTAGGTTGCCATATTCCAGAAATGACCATCTATTTTAAATGGCAGCAGTATAACATATTGAACTTCGCACCCACTTTTTTCGTGATGGGTAGGGGGCGGTACTGTTCGAAAGACAGAACCAAAACCTACGAATTAATATTTAAAATATAACATCATTAGCCGTTAGGTTCGAATCCCCTCAGGTGGACCAATCGTGACTTTTGCAAACCCGTAGAAACCTTTTTTGAGCTGACCATAGAGTCCGCTCCCTCTCTCCGAGGGAGTGGTCTTCTTGGGAAACCGTAACGGATACACTCCCAGCTCTCGTTCCCCTATAACAAAGACGAGCCTTCGCCTTGTCCCCGGGCTTTGTATTGCCGCCCTAAAAGCCGATCTCGACAAGCAGCTCGCCCTATGGTATTGCCTTCGCGCCATAAATCACTGGGGTAGCGGGCGGCTAAAACTTCCTATGACTCTACGGGATCTGCAGACGGTCTTCCACTACTCCCGAGCTTCCATATACCGGATTCTCCCTGCAGGATCCAACATATTCTGGTCTGTTTTGCCTGCAAGAGGCACGGTAGCCCCTAGCATCCAAATCTATGGCCTCGCGCGGGTACTTGCCTATTTCGGGGTGGACAACAGCGGCACTCCTATAGAGGTCCCCTTAAACGGGTTCGTAGGGGATGGCAAAGATAGGGTTTCGCGGCAGCGTGCCTGGTTATATGGCAGTCATCATGCTCCCTCCGGCGCAACTGCCTCACCTATATCACGACAAGCTATTCAAGCTGTCACGGGTGTCAACCCGAGAACCCAGCGCAGATATGACCGAAAAGTTTCGACTATCACACGAAATTTTGCCATAACCAGAGACATTCAGCGGAAAATAACCCCCTGGATTACCCCATACGCTTGCAAGAGTTACGAATTTTTTACCCATAAACAACTACCCAATTCTTATCATAACCAGGGTATCAGGGCCCCGATAGGGATGTTGAGAAAAGAGATCGGAAGAG
>CAZMDI010000031.1:0-8956 GCA_964564995.1 uncultured Dehalococcoidales bacterium | reverse complement strand
AGCTCTGGAAATGGTAACAGGCCTGACATCGCTCCGCTCCTCGTCCGTCTCAAAAAGGCTTTCGATTTAAATTGAACCCGTTCTGACGATTATTTAGCGGATCCTGATAATTTTTTGACGAAATCCAGGGCCTCGCTCCGGGTCACGATCTCTCCCGCCGCCTGCGCCTCTCGAAGTTCTTCGAGGATCTCTCCGATGCGTGGCCCCGGTTTCATCCCGAGTTCGTTTCTGAGGTCGTTACCGTCCAGTAGTTTTGGCGGTTGGGTGATCTGGGGGGCGCTGTCGTGCGCAGCGATTACCTGGGCAACGACACCCACGTGCCAGTCCCAATTTTCGTTTTCCAAATCAGGGCCCCGTGTTGCGAGGTGGTCGGCAAGACTGAAATACAGATTGGCGTACGCAGCTTCTCCCATATCCCGGTAGTATCTGTAAATAGCTCTTTTTGTGGGAGGTGCCCCGTCCTCCGTCATTTGTACAGGGCGCAGGTGGTACCGGACGATATTTTCCACAAACTTGATTTCGCGGTTGCTGAAACGCAGCCTTTCGAGTATAACCGCCGATATAGGGGCTCCCTCCTGCGGATGCCCGTAAAAGCGCACTTTGCCGAATTCATTAACGATGCGCGTTTGAGGTTTGGCAATATCATGCAGCAGGGCTGCTATTTTCGTAAGGACCCTTATCGATGAATGGGGGCTTATCTCCGAGGCGAAATAAGCGGATATGCTCTCGTTCCAGGGTATTCCCTTTAAAACTTCGGTACCGGCGAATTCCCAAGGGCCGCGGCGAAGGATAAAATCCAGCGCCGATATGGAGCGGGCAGAGTGATGGAAAACGTTCCAGGAATGTTCCTGGGACTGGTCAACATCCCGGGTCGCCTCTAATTCTGGAATGAGGGCTGTGAGCAGCCCCATCTCATCGAGATAAACGATTGTTTTGTAACTGTCTTCTGGTTCCATCAGTCTGAGTAGCTCTTCCCGGACGCGCTCTCCGGCAACGTTCTTGCTCGACTGGTGGTGTTGTTTTATAAGAAGCTCGGTGCATGGCTCTATCTTGAATCCGAGTTCAACAGCCAGCCTTACCCCTCGAAGTAACCTGATAGCGTCATTTTCGAAAATCTGTGGGGTGACAGCCCGGACGAGTTTTTTTTGAATATCTCCGAGACCGTTGAAGGGGTCTATTATATCAACGGGAGTGCCGTCGATGGATTCGAAATTGATTTTACCCAGATCGATTGCCATTGCGTCTATCGTGAAATCCCGCCGGCCAAGGTCCGCCTTAAAGTCGCCCTGCAAAGTAGCGATATCCAGTTGCCAGCCATGGGTAGAAGTTTTATCCGGGATAACGGGCAGCAGCCGGACCACTCTGTTATCACTGTCGAGGATGACGCAGTGAGCGCCGAGATGGTTTGCGATTTCAGGCCCGATGGAGAGAGCGTCTTTAGCGATTGATATATCGATATCTATCGTACCCTTTTTCAAGATGGAATCGCGGACCAACCCGCCGACGATATACGTTTCTATATTGCGGGCAGTTATATAACTCTGTAACCGCGACAGCACCGAAGTGATGTCCGGGTTGAACTCGATATTAAGATGCGTGCCTTCCACGCTTTCAGGATAAACGAAAGCCATGGCATTGGCAAGGATAAATCGATACCCGGGTATGGAAGGACCAAAAGTGGAAAGGTCCGGGGACGTTCTGTCTGCCGGAGCCTAATTCAAGCCGATCGGATCGATATCAATCGCCCAGCCCGACGGGATGTTGTAATCCTTGAGCAGTCTTGCGATATTCTTGCCTCGGAGAATCACCTGCCAGCGGTGGCGCCCGCGGAGCCTGGCAATGAATGCCGGGGCCGGGCCGATGATCTTGATATCCATTACGCCCCGCTCCGCTATTTCGAGTTCAAACTCGTTTTTCAACCGTTCTGCTTCCTTTTTACACAGGGATTCGTTCGGATGGGTGAAGGTAAGGCTAACCAGGCTGGAGAACGGAGGCTCACCGAGTTCTTGCCGGAAAGCGATTTCTTGTTTATAAAATGCCAGGTAATTTCCTTTTAAGACAGACTGGATCGCATAGTGTTCGGGCGAATAGGTCTGTATGATAACGTGCCCCGGGCGGTCGCCTCTGCCAGCCCTGCCTGCGACCTGCGACAGCAATTGGAAAGTGCGTTCTCCGGCCCTGAAATCTGGCAGGTTGAGCGCTGTATCGGCGCTGACAACTCCCACCAGCGTAACCTGTGGCAGGTCGAGCCCTTTGGCCACCATCTGGGTGCCTATCAGTATATCGGCCTGGTGGGTTTTAAGTTTAGTCATGATTTCATCGTGGGAGTGTTTAGAGCGAGTAACGTCGCTGTCCCAGCGCAGCAAGCGTGCTTTGGGGAACCCCAGGGCCGTTTCTTCCTCAAGTTTTTGTGTACCGATCCCCAGAAACTTTATCCGGCTGCTGAAGCAGCGCGGGCAGGCAGTCGGCACCGGTTGGCGGGAGTTGCATTGGTGGCACACCAGTGCCTCCTCAGCGGAATGGTAGCTCATGGGCACCTGGCATTTTTTGCATTTAATCACGAATCCGCAGCTGCGGCACTGCACGAACGTTGAACTGCCCCGGCGATTGAAAAACAATATGACCTGTTCGTTTTGACTCACCGCCTGGCCTATGGCTTGCCTCAGGCTCTCGCTGAACATGCTGCGATTACCTTTTTTGAGTTCCTGTCTCAGGTCTATCAGTTCGATGTCTGGCATGGGGGAACCGGGACGAGGGGTAAGGCGCTCTGGCAATTCGAGAAGTGCATAATCCCCGGTCTTTGCGTGGTAATAGGTCTCTACATCCGGCGTGGCGCTTCCGAGGACAACTGTGGCTCCGGTCAGTTCTGCCAGTTTAAGAGCTACCGTGCGCGCATGGTACCTGGGAGACTGTTCTGTCTGCTTATAGGTCCACTCATGTTCTTCATCAAGGATTATCAGTCCGAGATTCGGTTGAGGAGCAAAAAGAGCCCCTCTCGGGCCGATCACCACGTCGTATGCACCTACCTGGATATCACGCCACTGGTCGAATTGTTCGCCGAGCGACAGGCGGCTGTGCAGTACAGCTACCTTGTGCGGAAAGCGGCTTGCGAAACGTTCAATGGTTTGCGGCGTAAGGGCGATTTCAGGCACCAGTGCAATGCCGCGCTTTCCCAATTTGAAATTTTCGGCCAGGGCCTGCAAATATACCTCTGTTTTGCCGCTTCCGGTGACCCCGTGCAGAACGAAAATCCCGGGTTTCCCTGATTTCAGGTTTTGCGTGATGGAAGAAAGCGCAGCACTTTGTGCTGCTGTCAATTTCAGATCTGTGGATGGGGTTATCCGGGAGTAATCAATCGGTTCGCGTCGGATTTCGACTGGATAAAGCTTGATTATTCCCTGAACCTTGAGTGAATTGATCAGCGTTCTGGGAAATCCGGCTTTGATGATCTTGGCAAGAGGTAAATCCCCCTTCTGGGTACCGAGGAACGTGACAAGGGCGGATTTCCTGCCTGCTCTCTTGGCTTTCAAACCTTCAATAACGTTTTCGATTGGCCCTGAGATTGTTAATTTGACAAGGTCTTCGAGCTTTGGCTTAACCCTTTCCGGCTCAAACTCAAAGGTCCGGACCAGCATTCCCTTATTGACCAATTGCGATGCCAGTTTCCCGGCGACTTTCTTCCCGAATTTTTTTTCAAGTTGTTTCAGACGCATTGGGCCTTGCTCACGCATGAATTCCAGAAAATGCGACTGATCCTCATCAAGGTCGGGAGGGTCTATATCTGTTTTAGCGGCAAGGCTTAACAACGTCTGAGGCTGGCGTTCAAATCCGGGGGGTAAAAACAGGGCAATGGCCGCGAACAGGGGGGAAAAGTAATATCGGCTTATCCACCGCGCAAGTTCAAGCTGTGTGTTCGAGAGCAGGGGTTCTTTCTGGATGAGGCTTTCGACTGGCCGGACTGCTTCAACGGAGGGAATTTCCGAAATTTCAACTACTATACCCTGCAGGATGCGGTTTCCGAAAGGGACCCAGACTCCGGAGCCCTGTACTATCTGAAGCCCTTCCGGGATAGAGTAGCTAAAAAGCTGACGCTCGCCCGCGGGAGAGTTGACACTGACTTCGGCAAACGACAAAGCCGGACTCCTCATCCTGCTCGCAGGCGAGCGTTTCACTGAAAGGCTGTTATTCAGCCTTGTTTTCGGTTTCAGGTGCGGCGGGGACTTCAGCCATCGGGGTCTCCATTACTGGGGCCTCCTCTACTTCAGAAGCGCCGGCTGTTTCAATAAGAGCGAGCTTGTCCTTGCTCAGTCTCTTTTCCTTGATGCGTGCGGCTTTACCACTCAGGTTGCGCAGGTAAAAAAGACGCGCGCGGCGGACTTTGCCATGGCGCACAAGTTCAACGCGTGCCACTAGCGGAGATGCGAAGGGGAAAGTCCTCTCGACACCTACGCCGTAAGCGACACGGCGGACAGTGAAGTTACCGCCGTCGGCAGAGTTGTGGACTTTGATGACCACACCCTGAAACATCTGGATGCGTTCTTTTTCGCCTTCCACGATGCGCATGCTTACCTTAACGTTATCACCAGCGGCGAGCTGGGGGATCGGTTCTTTCTTGATGACGACCTTTTTCTCTTTGACTTCCTTGTTGTCTTTCTTCTTCGTTTCGGCGGCCATAGTTTTACCTCAACTATTTTTTAGTATCCATATAAACTAACATAACAGGCTAAAATATTCAAGTCTCGAGCCAAACGCAAGCGTCGTATACTGGAACAGAAGCGGTGATTTTGAGGCCGATGAATATTTGGTCTGCGTCTTTGTCCTTGAGGTTTTTCGAGTGCCTCAGGGCAGCAAGCGCTATGAAAATAGCCACCGTGCCGAATTTCCACATCGTCTGCATGGACAGCATCCACATGTAGGGAATATCTGCATTTAAGAAGTTTATTCGTGCTGGTCATCATGCGCGGACACATCAAGCCGTGCAGCGACTGTTTTCCTTTCCTTTGCTGTCATTGAAGCCTTTGAAAGTAGGTCAGGCCGGCGTTCCGCGGTTTTCAGAAGCGATTGTTCACGCCTCCAGGCGGCGATCTTGGCATGGTTCCCGGAAAGAAGGATCTCGGGAACGGCCCAGCCCCGGAATTCAGCCGGGCGCGTGAACTGAGGATATTCCAGCAAACCGTCTGAATGGGAATCGCCGGCTGCCGATTCGTCCGAACCGAGCACACCCGGGATCAGTCGCGTGACCGCATCGGCGATAACTAGTGCCGGCAACTCCCCCCCGGATAGAACATAGTCGCCTATGCTGATTTCATGGGTGACGAGATGCTCCCGAACGCGGTCGTCCACACCCTCGTAATGCCCACAGATTATCACCATGCGTTTGTGTTCAGCCAGCTGATATGCCAGTTGTTGGGAAAATTGCTTTCCCTGGGGTGTGGTCAGGATGACGGGTATCGGTTCTTCGTCGGCCTGGCGGTCTTTGAGCACGTCTTCGAGGGTCTCGAATATGGGCTCGGGTTTGAGAAGCATACCTGCTCCCCCGCCGAACGGGTAGTCATCGACGACGTGGTGTTTGTCGTGTGTGTAGTCACGGATGTTATATGTATTGAAGCAGGCCAACCCCTTGTCCCGGGCTCTTTGAAAGATGGCACTGGAGAGCGGAGTTTCAAAGAATTGGGGGAAAAGGGTGAGTATGTCGAAACGCATGATGAAGCCATTCTACCATATTCAATTACTGCATTTGCTAAATTTAGCGAAAACTTCCCCGGGCCTCATGACGCAAACCCTGGAATGGCATTCAAACCCGCATCCGCTGAAATCATTTCGACACTATAAAAAGGGGAAAAGCGCAGGGGCTATTTGTGGTTCGATCGGCAAGGAAACGTCTTCCCCTGATGACATAACATGGCGGTCCCTCGTATCTGCGGCAAGAACACCGGTACTATCGTCTTTTATGTTGTCCGATATACAAATTTTACCCCAAAAACTATTGACAACGATGGGTGTTCATAGTGTAGAATGGTAGAAAGTGGGAAGAAGTGGGGAGATATTCATTATATATGTTTCTCGGCGAATTTGAGTACAGGGTAGACGACAAAGGGCGCGTACCGTTTCCGCCCCGCTTCCGTCCGTATTTCAAGGAGGGTGTCGTCGTGGCGCCCAGCCCGGAAAAGTGCCTGTCAGTTTACACTATCGCAGAGTGGAAGAAAATGGCTGACGGTCTCGCGTCCGGCGGTTTGGCCCCGTCCAAAACGCGCAAGATCAACCGGGCCCTTTTCGCAACCGCTTTTCACACCACCATCGATGCCCAGGGTCGTCTGAGCCTTCCACCCAAACTGCGTGAATATGCAGGGCTGGGTGAAGACATAATCATCGCCGGGACCAACAACACTCTTGAACTTTGGAATAAGACCGCCTGGGAAACCGAAAAGAACTCAGACATGGCTGACGCCTGGCAGATAATCGAAAGCCTGGAAACGCACTAGGGGAGTGGGGATGCAAACCGCAGTACACATACCGGTCCTTTTGAAGGAAGCCGTAGAGGCCTTGTCTATCCAGCTGGGCGGGCGTTATATCGACTGCACCGTCGGCGCCGGAGGTCATTCCGAAGCGATCCTGGAACACAGCGCCCCCGGCGGGCAATTGCTGGGCATCGACGCTGACCCTGAAGCTGCCGGTATCGCCCGTGAACGGCTGGCACGCTTCGGCAGATCAGCCCTGATAATCAATGATAATTTCACCAACCTGGAGGCGATCTGCCTGAAAAATGGATTCGAACCTGTTAACGGCATTTTGTTCGACCTGGGCCTTTCCTCGCTTCAACTCGGGGAGACTGGCCGCGGCTTCAGTTTCAAACACGGTGCTCCGCTTGACATGCGTTTCGCTCCCGGGCAGACCATTTCAGCCGCAGATATCGTAAATAAGTATTCAGAGACGGAACTCGCCCGGATCATTTTCGAGTTTGGGGAAGAAACCCACAGCCGCCAGATCGCACATCTCATCGTGCGGGCGCGCCCCATCCATAGCACCGACGAACTCGCAGAACTCATCGAAAGGGCGGTGCCCGGCCGCGGCCGCATCCACCCGGCTACCAAGACTTTTCAAGCTTTGCGCATCGCGGTCAACCAGGAGCTCGAACATCTCGAGTCGGCCCTCGGTCAGGCGGTCAAGCTGCTGGGTAATGAAGGTCGTCTGGTCGTCATAAGTTATCATTCACTCGAAGACCGTATCGTCAAAAATTTTATGCGCCGTGAGGCGACAGGTTGCACATGCCCCCCCGGCCTGCCCCAATGCGTTTGTCATCATCAGCCCCGTTTGAAACTCGCGCACAAGGGGGTCATCGCCCCCAGTCTTGCCGAGGAAAAGGCCAATCCGCGTTCCCGTAGCGCCAAGATGCGGGTTGCCGAGCGGATCATCAACAATGAGGAGTTCCAGCAGGACTCTGAACGGCTTGTCGCTCTTGCCGCCGGAAAGGCCGGGGGATGGAAGCGTCCTGAAAAGCTGAGCATGATTTTCGGTGCAGTCCGGAATTTTAACTAGGCTACGGGCCTTGCCCGTAAGGTTAGGGGAAAAGATGTGATTGTCAGAACTGACTCGCAGGAGTTATTAGCATAGCAGGCAGTCTGTAAAAGGAGGAGCAGGATGAGCAGGAAGTCAACCATTACCGCGATCGATGTCGGCACCACTAAGATAGCCACCATCATCGCCGAGCAGGAAAACGGCGGTGGTGTACGTGTAGTTGGTGTTGGCATCACCCCCTCATATGGCATGCACAAAGGGCTGGTGGTTAATATCAATGACGCCAGAGAGGCTATCCGGGAATCTATCCGGAAGGCTGAGCAGGCATGCAGCACCAAGGTGGAATCGGCCTACGTCGGTGTAACAGGCAGGCATGTGAATTCCACCAATAACAAGGGCGTGGTAGCGATCACGCGCAACGACCGGCTGGTCAGGCCGGACGACCTAAGACGCGTCATGAACACCGCCCAGAGCGTAAAGGTACCCCAGGACAGGAAGCTGCTGCACGTCATCCCGCGAAATTACGCGGTTGACGGCCAGCCGGGCGTTAAAAACCCGATCGGCATGCATGGCTTTCGTCTTGATGTCGAGACGCATATTATCACGGCCGCCGCGAACTCGATCCAGAATCTGGTCAAATGCGTTCGCAGTATCGGGATCGATATCGACGACATGGTTCTCGAGCCGCTGGCTTCTTCGGAAGCCGTACTTACGGACGACGAGAGGCAGGCAGGCGTGGCGATCGCCGACATCGGCGGAGGAACCACAGACATCTGCGTATTCAAGGACGGCAGCATCTATCATACGGCCATCTTACCCGTGGCAGGCTATCAGCTCACCCGCGACGTAGCGATAGGCCTGGGGTTGCCTTTCGAGGTGGCTGAGGAAATGAAAAAGCGCTACGGTAGCGTCATGTCGGTCTATGAGAACAAGATGTCCAGCGGAACGCCCATCTCCGAGGACGGCCACGGCATCTCCTACCAGGACCTTTGCGATATCCTGCATGCCCGCGTGGAAGAGATTCTTCGCCTCGTGCTGCTTGAGCTCCCGGGGTCCGATTACGAATCAGTTATCCCTGCTGGCCTGGTGCTTACGGGTGGCAGTTCCAATCTCTCCGGTATAGAAACGCTCGGTTGCGACGTTCTCAAGTTGCCCGTGAGAGTCGGCTGCCCGTTGCACATCACAGGTATCACCGATTCACTGCGCGATCCGGCCTATGCGACCGGTGTCGGTCTTCTGCTGTGGGGCGCAAAACACCCCGCGGGCCGCTCCCAGGAATGGAACGGTGGTGGTTTCACCAGTAGAATGCGTGGTTTAGCAGGTCGATTGGCAAACCTATTCTCTGGCAAATAAAAATTTAGTTTGATATAAGGAGAGCAAAATGGCAAAGACGAGATCGGAAGAGCACACGTCTGAACTCCAGTCACGAATTCGTATCTCG
>CAZMDI010000030.1:6048-9083 GCA_964564995.1 uncultured Dehalococcoidales bacterium | reverse complement strand
GCCTTTGTATGAGGAACTTTTTTCCGCATGCCGAAATCGTTGCCGCGGTGCCACAAGATAGAATAAAGCATTATATTTTTTTCTGACGCGGGCATTGTCCCCGACATGTCCGGCCTGCTCAACCGCTCTTGTAAAAGTTCAAACCCCTCGACGTTCGGATAGTCCTCGCCAAGCGAAGTTCCGACAACATGGAAGTATCCTGCGGCCCTTAACAGCAGGGGGTCACAGAACGGTGAAGGCAATAGTTTCAGATTCTCCAACCCCCGGAAAATACCAAGTGCCAATTCGGTGACCGTCTCGGAATGGGTAAACCCCCGGCCATATTTGGGTTTGTATTCTTCAGCGATCTTCGACAGTTGCTGTATCAGTTTCGAACGGGTGCCCTTTTCGTCGCCTGACACCGGGTGGGAGCTGCTATCGATAAATCGTTCGATGACCTGGATTTGTTCATCGTTTTCTACCACGCCTGCCTTGCTGTTCCTGACTGTGGCGATGATACCTGCGCTGGTAATATTTCTCGCCGCCAGATAACACGCCAACACCATCGCGGTGCGGCCTGTACCTGAACCACAGGAAACGCCAACGGGTTTGCCTAAAATGGCGCACTGCAATATAAAATTCGTGATACGCTCAAGCGATTCTGTGGTTGGTATGTTGAAATCAGAGATCGGTTCCCACAGGTCGTCAAAACCGACTGCGCTGACGTCTTTGTTTGATATTCGCGGGCAATCAGATAACCGGACCAATGAGCGGATGCCCTTCCCAAAAAGCCAGGCCAGGTCTGCTCCTCCCTGTGGCTCTGAGTGGCCGGCTACTTCATTTTCAATCAGCCAGTTAAAAACCAGTTTATCCATTGTGGCCTCTCTTTATTCCGTTTGTCACAAGAAATCCCTTAAATCCTCGATCAGCCTTGATTCATCGGACATACTGTAACAAACAAATTGGTTGTTTGCGCGAGTTACTTCATACGATACCCTTCACCAACGCGCTCTAAAAGACCCGTTCGGCTCTATTCAATGAGCTTTTAGGCAACAGTTGCGCGATGTTGGAGATGCCGGGATTGGCATCGGCTCCTTTTTGTTCAAATAATCAGAGGACTATATTTCAGGATCTTTGATGATTGATAGCTATCGCCCACAACGGCCTTTTTATAATATGGGATGTCAGCGTTGTGGTTTACCAATCATTGACCTATTTATCTCGAATTATGAACCCAATGTTCCTTGTGTCGAAATACGAATGGCCTATACTTTAACCGCGTCGCAGAATACGCTTCTCCTCAGGCGCCAGGGATTTGTGCCTGAGTGTTGATATCCAGAAAGAAAGGGAGAGGAATGCCCATGAAAAGCGCGAAGTTAATCAAAATTTGGCACATCGGTCGAAAAGGTCAAAAAGGTATCACCGGTCTGGAAACCGCCATCATCCTGATAGCTTTCGTCACCGTGGCTGCCGTGCTGGCCTACACGGTCCTGTCAGCCGGCATCTTCTCTTCGGAGCGCGGCAAGGAAGCCGTTATAAAGGCATTCAGAGCTCCCAGACCACTTTGGAGCTCAAAGGGGCCATGATAGCGGTGGCCACAACGAACAACACTCCCGCACCAGGCGTTCCCGCGACTTTCATCGATGTAGGGGGAGCTGGAACCGATCTTATGAGCCCGAATTTGCCATACGGAAGTACATTAGTCGATGCGGACGATGCCGGCCAATTCACGGTAACTCTAGAGGCGGGTGCTTCCGGCACAGTAACATCAGGCACATCTCAAGTTACGGGTTCCCCTTTAACGCTGGTGGTAGGTGCCAATACGATCGAGACGGATGCTGCAGGCACATTCACTATTTTTCTGGCACCCGGGGGTGCACTCGCTTTAAACCATGTGACGTTCAGTCTGGGGTTGGTTCTGGCTGGAACTTCGATCGACATCGATAAAGTAGGCATCAGATACTGGGACTCCACGATTTCCTCCACTATCACCCCAGCCGCCATCCCCGGGGCTCCCGTAGCCGGGGAATGGGATTACATCCTTGCGCAAAATGGGGGCGGGCATACCCTGATCGGTACCGACCTGGTCATCGTCACCGTCATGATCCCGGCTGGTGCACAGATAGATACCTATGGGAAATTCGCCATCGAAATAACGCCACCGATAGGCGCTGCTACAACATTACAGCGCACTCTGCCGCCAATGGCGACTGTCATGTGCTTGAACTAACAAATTAGTGCGGTATCTGAACAGGATATACGATTGACCGTTTCTGGCACAGTTATGTGCCAGAAACGGTCAATTTCTTTTTGAACTGGCACAAGCATATCAGGATAAATATTCACGGCCTCGATTTTCAACGTCGCTGTCGAGCATGGATCAGGAATACCGGTTGCCCCACTGGTCTAAACCATTCCGGATTTACCTTTGGAAAGAGCAGTTGGCGCAAGTGCGCAAATTTTAACCCCTTTTTACACGGTCAGAGTCAAATATTTGGCACGAATAGCAGATTTGATTCGGGATTAGTTTGTATAATTTAAAACAAGGATCATCGATCAAATAGTCATCGAAAGCGGGCTGTAGGAATGGGAGCAGTGACTGCACTTGTAGCCTTCAGGTGCACCCGTCATTTCACGACCGCATTCCGGACAAATAACGCCGGAAAGACTGCGCAGATAGCCGCATTGCAGACAGTGGGTAAACCAACCCTGTTCGTCTATCTCTAGAAAAATGTCGCCGCCGCACTTATGACAGTTCCTTGCTTTCCATTCAACCATATATTTCTCGCTTGTTAATAATTGTCCCTCTGATATCTGCTGTGACCGGATATTTAACTTACAGCTTATGATATGTCGGTTGCGGATGTGTTAAAAGCGATAACCGTGCCAACTAGAGAGGACTCAAAGTTCAAATTCTTGACCCGGACTTGATTCACTCCCCTCGTGTTGTCATTGCGCGAATGAGCGCAGCGAAATGCGGCAATCTCGTACCTCTGGTTGTCATTGCGGCGTTGGTATTGTCATTCCGGCGCGCTAGCCGGAATCCAGAGCCGACC
>CAZMDI010000030.1:0-5948 GCA_964564995.1 uncultured Dehalococcoidales bacterium | reverse complement strand
CATTGCGGCGTTGGTATTGTCATTCCGGCGCGCTAGCCGGAATCCAGAGCCGACCCGGCGGTCGTCCTTCTCTGAAAGCGAGAAAATGCCCCTTAGGTGGTATTTCCCACTCCAAAGACGGAACCAGTCCCCCTATGACGGCTCAAAAAGAAGAAGCCCGGGGTTAGCCGGGCTTCGAATTATTTAGTTAAAATCGGGGTGAGAGGATTCGAACCTCCGACCTTCTGGTCCCAAACCAGACGCGCTGCCAGCTGCGCTACACCCCGGAAAGCCCAGTATAACAAAGGGCCGAGGGGTGGTCAATTGCTAGTCGCGGCAATCCGGGCAAAGATCAAATTTCTCTATGGGCAAATGCGACGTCCGGGCCATATAGGCGATTTGTTTTTCCGGCGCGTATAAGTTTCCGCACTTCGTGCAGGCTTTAAGCTTGAATTCCATTTTGACACTCGGGGTGTTGATGGTCCTTATCCCCTGGGTATCGTCCAGTGTGACGGCCCGGGTAGGACAGATATAGGCGCATGAACCGCAGGCGATGCACTTGTCCTGGTTCCATACAACGCCCGCTTCTTTGTTCTCGCGCTCCAATCCCTGGGCGATGAAAGTGATAGCACCCGCCCCGACAACCTCCTGGCAGGTACGCACGCACAAGCGGCAGAGGATGCATTCCTCTGGTTCGACAGAAAACCGTGGTTCACCCATACCCATCGTTTGCGCAAGTTTTGCTATCTTGTCGGAATGGGGGTGCTGGGCCAGGAGCATCTCGACAGCCAGCTTACGGGCCTTCACGGCTTTCTCCGACCGGGTAGAAACCATCATCCCCTCGGCAACCGGGTAATTGCAGGAGGTGACGGTAATGGGCCAGGGAGTATGCGCTATTTCCACCACACATACCCGGCAGGCGCCGGCGGGAGAAAGTTCCTCGTTGTAGCACCGGGTCGGGATAGTAACCCCTGCTTTCGTTGCGGCTGCCAGGATGGTCGAGCCTTCTTCGATTTCAACCGGCTTGTTATCGATCGTTAGTTTAACCATTTTAACCCTGCCTCGTAACGATAAGCATTACCCGGTAACAACGCAGACAGCGGTCGGCTTCCCGGGAAGCGACCTGGACATTGAAACACTCTTCAACTTCTTCAAAATTTTTCACACGGTCTTCGGCAACCATTTCATGGGGGTAAGCCCTTGCTTCCACCGCGGGTTTGGGCCCGCGGCGGTTCCGGCTGAGACCGACGTCATGGAACGCCGTATCAACCGATTCTGATTCGGGGCGAACCATTTTATTTTTATTAAGGAAAAGATCCAGACTTTCGGCAGCCTTTAGGCCGGAAGCCATGGCTTCCACGATAGTGGCCGGGCCGCTTGAGCAGTCGCCCGCGGCAAAGAGCCAGGGGATATTGGTGATCCCGTTTTCGTCGGTCTTGATGCTGTTCCAGGTGGTCATATCTACTTTAAGCTGTTTCCCCTGGGGCAGAAAGGATAAATCTGGAGTCTCGCCGATAGCAGTGAGTACCATGTCGGACTGGAACACAAATTCGGAACCTTTCAACTGTACGGGTTTGCGCCGTCCGCTGGCATCGGGTTCACCGAGTTCCATGCGGACACAATCCGCCCCGACTACTTTGCTGTTTTGCGATTGTATCTTGACTGGCACCGCAAGGAACAGGAACTTGACCCCTTCCTCGACGGCGGCTTTAACTTCTTCGTCCCTGGCAGGCATTTCATGCCGGCTGCGGCGGTAAACCACGGTGACTTCCTTGCATCCGATGCGAAGAGCGGTGCGGGCGCAATCGATAGCTGTATTGCCGCCGCCTACGACCATCACTTTTTGTCTCGGTGCTACAGTTTCCCCGGAACTTACCGCATGAAGGAATTCTACGCCCTCCATCAAACCGTCGTAATCTTTGTTCCAGTTGTCGATGCCGTTGTCACGGGACTGGTGGGCTCCGGAAGCCACAAGCACCGCTTTATATTTGCCTTTCAACTCTTCAGCGTGCCTGACACGCGTGTTAAGGCGTATCTGCGCGCCAAGTGATGCGATAAGATCTATTTCTCCGGCGAGCACGTTGCGGGGCAACCGGTACGAAGGTATACCCGAAAAGGTCATGCCCCCCGCAGTCAGCTGCTCGTCAAACAAAGATACCTGGTGTCCCTTGCGCGAAAGGTATTGTGCGGCAGAAAGCCCGGCCGGTCCCCCGCCGATGATAGCGACTTTTTCACCTTTAGACGTTTTGTCTGTGCCAAGCGGCTTGATGATTCCCAGGTCAGCCGGGACCCGTTTCAGAGCGCGGATGGAAAGGGAAGAGTCGATATCCTTGCGTACGCAATTTTTCTCGCAGAATGCCACGCATGTCCTCCCGGTGACCCTGGGGAGGCAGTTAGTGCGCCTGATAACTTCGAGGGCTTCGGTATTTCTCCGGTTTCGGATAAGTTCGAGGTATCCTGGGATATCCTGGTGTATAGGGCAAGCTTCCTGACAGGGTGCGGTGATTTTCTTTATGTAATCCAATTTAGGCAGTGACTCTTTTGATGCGGCGGCCGTATCAAAAGAAGCCCGGAAGTTTTTGATTGCGTCGCGCAGCGGGATGACAGCATTTGCACAATAATCGCATTTAACGTTTTTCTGGATACCTTCGGAAAGTTCCACCAGGAAATCGATATCTTCTGGTTTCCCCGCTCCGCTCGTAATACGCGATAAAGTTTCAGAAATCATGTGAGTGCCTTTGTAACCCATGCTGCACTCTCCGCAGGCTAGTTTCGACGCTTCGGCCATATAAGCGTTGGCAAGCGCAACCACACTCACGTTGTTATCGGTGATTACGAGTCCGTCCCAGGACATGAAAGCCGCTACTTCTTTACCTGCTACCGCCAGCGGCACCTTGATATCGGCGGCCTGGGAGGTCTGGCCCGAGCGGTTATCGACGACAGTGCCGCCCCAGCTGCTGAATACTAACTCGCTCATGCGCACACCTCACCATTTGCCTTGGCTTTGATCTCGTTGTATTTCTCGACGACTTTAGTCTCGATCTGGCTGAGTACCTCAGGGGTAAGGTGGCGGAAGCGCCCCTGCAGTTTGGTGTAATCGGTGAGCGGTTTAAGTTTGGGCACATCAAGGCTCATCTTGTATTTACCGTTCTCGACTTCATAAAGCGGAAAGACGCCCGTTTCAACCGCAAGGCGCCCAAGACGAACCGTCAGGTCCCCGGCACAGCGCCAACCGGTGGGGCACACGGAGAATATCTGGATATACGAAGGGCCCTGAATGCTCATGGCCTTTTTGACCTTATCCATCATGTCGAAGGGATAGCTGGGGCAGGCAGTAGCCACATACGGGATGTTATGGGCTACTGCGATGGCAGGCATGTCCTTTTTCCAGGAAAACTGGCCCTGGCTTCGTTTGCCGGAAGGGGAAGTAGTGGTAGTCGCGCCGAAAGGGGTCGAAGAGGACCGCTGAACGCCGGTATTCATATAGGCTTCATTATCGAAGCAGATGTAAAGGAATTTATGGCCGCGTTCCATGGCGCCGGATAAAGCCTGCAGGCCGATATCAAGGGTCGCACCGTCACCTGCTATGGCCGCAACGTTGATTTCTTCCTGGGGGATGTGCCCTTTTCGCATCATGGCTTTAAGGCCAGCTTCCACTCCGGAAGCCACAGCCGCTGTATTTTCGAAAAGGGTGTGTATCCAGGGCACGTTCCAGGATGTATTGGGTATCTGGGAAGCGATGATCTCCATGCAGCCGGTGGCATTCACGACAACTACATTTTTACCCATGGCTTTGGTGGCGAGCCGAACGGCGAGTACTTCACCGCAGCCGATGCATGCTCTGTGGCCCGGGGCGAAAGCTTCTTCTTTCGGTATGAGCCTTGGGGCGTAAACGTTCAGATTTTCCATTACTATTCCCTCACCCCGAATATTTCGAATTCCTTGCCGCTGCCGGTAACAGCGAGTTCCATGCCGCGTTTTACGATTTCTTCAAAACCGGCAATGGTGATATCGCGTCCTCCCAGGCCTCCGACGAAACTGACGATTTTGGGGCGGGGATTCTCGTCATAAAGGGCAGAACGTATCTCCGAACAGACAGGCCCGCCAGGACCCCCGGTCGAAAGGGCACGATCGAGTACTATCAGCGTCTCGGCTCCTTTAACGGCCTCACGTAACTCTTCAAATGGGAAGGGCCTCCAGAGGCGCAAGCGGACCAGGCCGACGTTGAGCCCTTCGTCCCGGAGTTTATCGATGGCAGTCATTGCGGTTTCGCTGAAGCTGCCCATCGTAAACAGGAGGGTTTTTGCATTTTCGGTGCGGTAGCTTTCAACAGGTTTATACTGACGACCAAATTCTTTGGCAAAAGCGGCCCAAACTGCCAGAATGGTTTCCTTTGATTTTCTGAGGTTCTCTTCCTGGGCCCACCTGGCCTCGGTATAAATGAAAGGAGGAGCAAAATCACCCATGGCCACAGGCCTGGATGGGTGCAGAGGCAGAGGATACTTATTCGGAGGAATGAACGCCTTGACCTGCTCTTCTTCAGGGAAAAGCATGGGTTCGATAACGTGAGAAAGATGGAACCCGTCCATGTGCACCATCACGGGCAATAACACGTCCCGGTGCTCGGCGATCCGAAAGGCGCAGATGGTGTTGTCTATTGCGTTCTGGCCGTTTTCGTTGAAAATCTGTATCCAGCCGGTGTCGCGGACAGCCATCACGTCAGAGTGGTCACCCCAGATGGAGAGGGGGGCAGAAAGCGCGCGGTTGGCGACGGTCATCACTATGGGCAGCCGCGTACCTGAGGCTACGTAACGGACCTCGTGCATAAGCTCGAGGCCCTGGCTGGCTGTGGCTGTAAAAGTGCGTGCGCCGGCGGCGGAAGAACCGAGGCAGGCGCTCATGGCCGAATGCTCCGACTCTACGGGTATATATTCAGCATCCAGTTCTCCGTCTGCAACAAGCTCTGCCAGGTGTTCTACGATATGGGTCTGGGGTGTTATGGGGTAAACCGCCACCACATCCACGTCGGCCATTTTAACCATCTCGGCGACGGCTATGGAAACCTCCATGCCTACCCGTTTCGTCATTTAGGTTTCCTCCTTCATGGAGATGACCCAAACCGGGCACTCGCGGGCGCATATGCCGCATCCCTTGCAGTGATAGAGGTCAGCCTCGAAATAACCTTGCGCATTCATTTTTACGCAGCCTTCGGGGCAGTATATCTGGCACATACCGCACTTGATGCAGCGGGTGAAATCATATTCGGGCCTCTGTGAACGCCAATCGCCGGTGCGATAGGCGGCAGCGCTTCCGGGGGTGGTGGCTATACAGCCGATCTCAAGGTCTTTCCAGGTAAGCTCATTATCTGGTTTAGGCATTCGTCACCATCTCCTTTACCTGTGTTTCGTCATAAGCGCGTTTCATAGCGTTAAGGTTCTTTTCCGCGATCTTGCCGAAGCGATGTTTGAGGGGCTCGACGATCGATTCCATATTGACTATACCGGAAGCCTTTATAAGGGCCCCGAGCATGGTTGTATTAACGATGGGAGCGCCCAGCACTTCTTTGGCGATAAGGTTGGCGTCGATAACGGCCACTCTGTAATTGTCCTGGATTTCCTTCGGAACGACATCCATGGATTTGGCGTTGACCACAACCAGACCGTTCTTCTTCAACCCCGCCGTCACCTTGACGATTTTGAGAAGGCCGGGGTCGAGGACAACCACTATATCCGGTTCTGTAACGTCCGCCCGGATCCTGATCTGTTTGTCGCAGATCCGGATGAATGCCTGCACTGGTGCCCCCCGGCGTTCCGGGCCGAAAGCTGGGAAAGCCTGTGCATACTTGCCTTCTGCGATTGCGGTTTGGGCTACTAGCTCGGCTGAGGTTACTGCACCCTGGCCGCCGCGGCCATGGAGTCTAATGGCGATGATGTCAGCGTTAATAATTCACCTCCACAAAAATAAACTGC
>CAZMDI010000029.1:0-9098 GCA_964564995.1 uncultured Dehalococcoidales bacterium | reverse complement strand
CAGCGGCGGACCTGCGTTTTTTTGGCGGCCTAGGAGTTCTGCCGCGAGAAAGAGCGAACCCATGATCGCGGCTCTGAGAACCGATGGGGTTATGCCGCTTAACAGGGTATAAAGCCAGACTAATGCCACTGTCAGCCAAACGTACAGGTAAAATCTTTTTCCGAGGATGCGTGCCAGGACGATTGAGAGGAGCCCCGCAAGGATGGTCAGGTTCATGCCCGAAACAGCCAGTATATGTGTCGTTCCCGAGCGGGTGAAATCAGCGTTCACGTCGGGTGGGATATTCCCGCGTAATCCCAGTATGATTCCCTGAGCCAGGGAAGCTTGCGGCTCGGGCAAGGCGCGCGCCATGATCTTGGCAAGTTCGTGCCGGAGATTGTAAACCCGGGTTAGAAACCATGACCCGTGCCCCGTTGAATCCAGAGTTATCAAGGGGTAATTTATTATTGAATACACGGATTGTTTAGCCATGAACCCTGAGTAATCGAAATCGGAGAAATTAACTGGTGTTTGGAGCTTTCCTGAAACTTCGAGGATATCGCCGTAACTTCGCTCTGGATACCGCGGAGCGTAGACCATGACCATACCGGAAGTAGATTGCCACTCCCCTGAGCGTTTAATCGAATCAACGCACAGTTTGATCCTCGTGGTTTTGTCCTGAACGTCCGGATCCAGGCTCACCACTCCGCGGACTGTAACCGTGCCTGACCCGTTGAAATAACTCACCTGGCTGCTTTCACTGCTTGGTTGAGCCGCTTGAAAGCAAAATAAACCTGCAGCAACCGCCAGCAGGCTGACAGCAGAAATCAGGATTGCTCCTGAGCGTTTTTTAAATACGAGTGCCAGCAGCAAAGCGAGCCATCCTGATAGTATGACTGGAGCGAGCGCGATATTGGAACCTAGAAGCACTCCGGAGATCCAAGCGAGACTGATGGCGGTGAGCGCCAACTCAAAAGGTCCCTAAAAAATTTGACATAATGGTATCAGGAGATAGTGATGAAGCTTGTGATTTTATCGAGGGTGGCTTGCCCGATGCCTTTTACTTTAAGGAGGTTGTCGAAGGTTTTGAAGGGTCCATTTTGAACCCGGTAAGTGACGATTGCCTGCGCGTAAGTGTCTCCGATACCCGGCAAGGCGGCTAAAAGCCATGCGTCCGCCGTGTTGATATTGATGCGTTGGGGTGATGGGCTCGAAGCCAGATCGGGAATCGTTAGTGTAACTTGGTTAAGTGTTGCTCCGTTTTTCAGGCCACCGGCTGCCTGCAAAAGATCGCCAAGGGTATCCTGTGGCCCAAAAAGATAGAGTCCAGGGTTGTTGACGGCCCCGCCGATAAATATACTGCCTGTGAAAGGGGTGGCGGGGTTCAGGGTGCTGATTTCGATCAGGGCAGCCTTGCTACAGGCTGGCAAACATGGCAGGAACAGCATTGTAACAATGAGGATTGCGGCTCTATGAGAATTCGTGACCCTGAATGCCATGCGAGTATTATAGCCAAAACTCTGTGAATGACAATGTTTTGGCAAAATGGAGATTACTCAACGGTTGGTTCCGCTTGTCAACACTTGCGATATGGGTATTACGCGATGATGAATTGAAGAATTAATTATACTGCCCGTAGGGGATTACCAATCGATCAGAATGGAAGTCGAGGTGGTTAACCAGGGTTCGCAAGCCGCGGATTTAGGCGCCTGTAAGCGAGGAGCGAAGAGCCTCTTCGGATTCGGCGGGAGAAATGGCAATTATCTGATCTTCGGCATCTATTACGGTATCAGGACCGGGGATGACCGGTTTTTGCCCTGGACGGACGATTAGAGAAAGTACGGTTTCCGCCGGGAGGGCGAGGTCTTTTACTTTCCTGCCTACACTCGCAGAACCTGCAGGGATTGTCACCTCGACTATCTCCAGGCTCCGGTCATGCATAACCATGAGGTGCATCAGGGGATGTGAAGGCATTTCGTGCTCGATATGTTCGAGAATCAGGTTGGTGGAACTTACGGTAACATCCACTCCCAATTTGCGGAAAAGTGATTCATTGCGGGGATTGCGGACGCGGGCAATTGTTCGCGGAACAGCGAATTTGTGCTTGGCGACCTGGCATGCCACCAGGTTATCCTCATCGTCCCCGGTAACGGCAACTAACATATCTGCGCGGCTGGTCCCAGCTTTCGCGAGAACGCTTGCTTCACATCCGTCTCCCCGGACTGCAACGCTTCCCAGGTCATCGATCAGTTTCTGGCTTGTAGCGGCTTCTCTTTCGATGAGGAGTACCTCATGGTTTTCCGCCAGGAGAGCACGGGTGAGATGATAACCCAATTGACCGCCGCCTACCACAATGATATACATCTAGTTTATGCTCCTAACTTTTCTCTAAGCATTTGAGCCACTAGTGTGGTTGGGCTGACGGCGTCGATTCCAAGCAATATGTACAGGTCTCTTCTCTGGGGGTCATAAATACGGCTGATGACCTTGGGAACCCTGAAGGTATGTTTGGCCATCTGGCAGGCCATAACGTTGCGGTTGTCACCATGCGCAACGGCGATAAAAGCATCTGCTTTTTCTATTTCTGCCTTTCGTAAAACGTCTTCATCGATGCCGCTGCCGAGCAGTGCCGTACCGCGGAATTCAGGCGAAAGGAAACGGTCGAAGCTGTATGCATCTATATCCAGGATAGTCACTTCATGCCCTTCGGCGTCAAGCGAATTTGCCAGGTGTGCGCCGACACGTCCGCAGCCCATTATGATTATTTTCATATCAGAGATCCCGGTCCATCTGGTGGTCGAGCAATACGCGGCAAGGAGCGTTTTTCAACACGTAAGGTCCAACCTCTCCCAGACAGAATTCGCCGAACTGGCGTTTGTAAGTTAGGCTGATGATGATAAGGTCAGCCTGGTGTTCTCTGGCTACGTCAATGATTGCGGGTCCGACTTCACGGGCTTGGAGTATATCCGTTTCTACATTGCAACCGCGTTTTTTTACTTGTTCCTCAACTTTGGACAGCATGGCTTCTGCGCGGGCCATTTCTGCTTCTATCTCGGCGTCCAGAGGGAGGGAGCGGTCAACGGGGATTACGTGAACGGCAACTATTGTCCTCTTGCCTTTTTTAACCAGATCGCAAGCAAGATCAATCGCACCTTCATCTGATTTGGTTCCGCCAACAGGGACAAGAATTTTGCTGAATTCCATATCTAATCGGGAATGGATTATAGGCTTAAAGTCAATGATTTGCAACGATTTACCCTTTAATAAACTTGTTTTCAGATAGGGAGGAACAGTGTGGAAAGAGTGTAAATCAAACCCGAAATGATTGCAGCGCACGGAATCGTGAGCAACCAGGCCCAAACGATTCGAAGTGTTACGTTCCAGCGCACCGCAGAAATCCGGTTAACCGAACCAACACCCGAGATGGCGCCGGTGATAACATGGGTCGTGCTTACTGGGACTCCAAAATGGGTTGATACGAAAATGCTGGTTGCAGCGGCGGTTTCAGCGCAAACACCATCGATTGGGCGCAACTTTGTGATTTTCTGACCCATCGTTTTAACGATACGCCATCCGCCGGAAAGTGTTCCGAGTGCGATGGCCGAATGTGCACTCAATACAACCCAAAGGGGCACGCTGAACACTTTGATTAAGCCGGCCGAAAAAAGCAGGCTCGTGATGATACCCATCGTCTTCTGTGCGTCATTGCCTCCATGCCCGAGGCTGAAAGCGGCTGCCGAAAACAACTGGAGAACCCTGGACCATTTGTCCACACTGGTAGGACCCTGTTTTGATTTGAAAATGGCCCAGGAAGCTGCGATTTTAAAGAGGTAACCTAAGACGAGCCCGATAACCGGAGCAAGTATGATGAATATCAGGGTTTTGTCCCAGCCTCTGGGGATGAGAACACCCAACCCGCTTTTGGCGATAGCTGCACCGGCATAACCACCTATGAGTGCATGGGATGAACTGCTCGGCAGGCCGAAATACCAGGTGATGAGGTTCCAACAAATGGCGCCGACAACTCCAGCAAGGATGACTGTGGGAGTCACCATGCTGATGTCGATCATGCCTTTTCCGATTGTTGATGCCACCGCGGTGCCGAATATGAGAAAAGCGATGAAATTGAAAAAAGCAGCCCATAGCACAGCCAATCGCGGAGAAAGAACCCTTGTTGATACGATGGTCGAAATGGAGTTAGCGGCATCATGCATGCCGTTCGTATAATCAAAAATTAGTGACAGGGCAATGACAGAAATTACTAATATAGGCAACTGAGAATCGTCCCTAACCAGTCATCATTTGTTGTCAAACGCTGAATTATACATCATTTATTGATGAAAAGTGCAATACCGGGGTAGGTGACATATATTTATCCTTTCAGAGTTTTCAGTTCGCTATCAGACAGCTCAACAAACCGGTGTCAGTCGGATTGACAGGTGAGAAAGGTTAAACTAAACTCTCTTGAAGCTGTTAGAGGAGATGTTGAATGACTAAATTCTCCCTGTTACCACAAGAAACAAAGTTTTACGATTTATTTGTGCAAAGTTCTCACAACGTCGTGGAAATAGCGAATGCGCTAAAAGACATGCTGGACAATTGGGAGGATGTCGGGGCCAAGGTTTCCCGCATCACTGATCTGGAACATAATGGTGATACAATCACGCACCAGGTGATGGATCTTCTTTACCGTAGCTTTATCACACCGTTTGACCGCGAAGATATCTCCCTGTTGGCTCATACGCTTGATGACATTGCGGATTTCATACATGCCGCAGCTGATGCCATGTATATTTACCATATAAAAGGTCCGACCAAGCGCTCGCAGGAACTGGCTAATATACTGGTGGAAGCTGCAGATGAAGTCGAAAAAGCGATGGTATTTCTCCGTTCTAAATCTGAGCTGAAAAAAGCCATGGAACATTGCGTGGACCTCAACCGACTTGAAAACGAGGCGGACGAAATCTCTCGAAAAGCACTGGGTGAACTTTTTGAGGGGGGTTACGACACGACAGAAATCATCAAGTGGCGCGAAATATACGAACATATGGAGAGCGCAACCGATCGCTGTGAAGACGTGGCCAATGCACTTGAGGGAATTGCCTTAAAGAACGCTTAAAAGAAGCGATTTACAGGTCGATTGACGCCGGGCATCAGCCCGGCGTTTCGTTTGTTAATGGCTCTCATGTTTAGGGCAGGGCTCATTGCCAGCTTTTAGACTGCAGATAACGTCGCTCGATTCGCAGCTATCACATTCGAATTGAAGTGTGGAATGGCTGATTTCAAACTTTCCCCGGAGTAATTGTTCCAAATCCGTCTGAATTGATTTCGCGTCGCTGACTGCCTGATCGGCGATAAGAATATGCCCGCTCATCGCATTTAATTCAGGGGTTATGCTCCAGACGTGCACGTCGTGGATGTCAATGACCCCCGGGATTTCGAGTATTTCTTTGATCATGCCATCTACTTTCATGTTAACTGGCACAGCCTCGAGGAGTACCCTCAAGCCGTCCCTGTAAATCCCAATCGCGCCGACAACGATGATGAGCCCGATCAAGGCCCCGATTATGGGATCTACGACATTCAGCCCTGTAATCGAAATTATGATGCTACCTGCAATAACGCCTATTGAGGCAAGCGCGTCTCCTGCGGCATGCCAGAAAGCGCTACGGACATTAATATTTTCCGACCGCTCCTCTTTTAACCACAGGGCGACAAACAGGTTTACTGCGAGTCCGGCCGCAGCTATCAACATCATGGGGAGGCTGTGGACCTGCATGGGTTTGCCGATGCGTTGGATTGATTCGAACAGGATTACACCAGCAACGACCACGATAGTCGTGGCATTCAGGACGGCAATGAGAACGCCGATGCGGTGATATCCGAATGTCATGCGCCGGTTAGCCGGCCGGGCTGCCTGTAAAACTCCGTACCATGACAAAGACAGTGCGATAACATCGGTTAAAACGTGTCCGGCATCAGCCAGGAGAGCGATGCTGTTGGTTAGTATTCCTCCGGTGATTTCGGCTGCGAGGATTAAAAAGCTGAACAGAACGCTTGCGCGGAGTTTATGGCTTAGTTCGATGCTGCCCCGGGGATGATTATGCGCCATTTACTCCATTGCCCAGAGATAAATTATTACAGTAAGTATTGCCGTTTTGCCACTCGAAGGTGTTCCGAATGTATCACAGCGTCGATATCTGCTACGGCTTGTTGGATACGGTTAGGGTAACTCATCACGTAATAATCAAACATCGGTAACTGGTCTATCTCGGACCGGGCCATCTCTATCCTGACCTGCAAATCTTTGGCTGATTCTGTTCGACGTCCATTGAGCCGCTTTGACAGTTCATCAAGTGATGGAGGCATCAGGAAAACGAGCACAGTATCCGGAAGAGTTTTTTTAATAGCCATGGCCCCCTGCACGTCAACTTTGATGATGACATCTTTCCCTTCCGCGAGTGCCTGGCGGACCGAAGGTTTAGGTACCCCATAGTAGTTTCCATAGACTTCGGCGTGTTCTAGGAGTTCATGAGCCTCTATAAGGTTTGTAAATTCTTGCTTTGAAACGAAATGATAGTGGACGTCCTGCACTTCTTCCGGGCGCATCGGACGTGTCGTGTTTGTAATGATAAAAGAGATAGGTAGTCTGCGGGTTTTCATCACATTCAGGACCGCGTCTTTGCCAGCTCCGGAAGGTCCGGACAGAACCAGGACTAAGGGGGAGATCTCAGGGGATAATGTTGCAGTGATGGATTTATTCGGATTCATCACTCAACTCAGGACGCAGAACGGCACTACCGCGGCTGACCTGCAGGCGCCCCGTGATTGTTTCAGGCGCCAGTGCCGCCAATACGATGTGTCCGCTGTCGATAAAAATGACAGCCTTGGTGCGGCGTCCATTGGTCATGTCCACGAGCATGCTCTTGTTCCGGGCTTCCTGAATGGTGCGTTTAGTGGGGGCGGAATTCGGGGCGGCGATAGCTATAACCCGGTTCATGGCCAGGATATTACCAAACCCAACGTGGACCATTTCACCAGACATTTTTTCAACCTCAGAATGCATAATGCTTAATATCTTATACCCTCGGCATCAAGTCAGCAAGGGCTTGACGCCTTCCGTGTCTAGCAGTCGGTAGAACTACATTTTACGAGGATTTCGTTGGTAGATGGTCCTAATCGATTATTTGATATATATCTCCAGAAAATGTTAAAGTATACTATCGTAGGGCTCGCATCGGGCCCATTTTCTTTTCCCCAAACATTTATTTAACAGGGGGTAGTATTTTTGTACGAGATACTGGAAAGACAGGACCTCACCCCGATCATACACATGTTTAAAATCAGTGCGCCGGCAGTCGCTTCGAAAGCCCAGGCCGGACAATTCATTATTCTTCGCCAGGGCGAAAACGGCGAGCGTATCCCTCTTACATTAGCCGATTGGGATAGCGTAAATGGCACTGTTACAGTGGTTTTCATGGAAGTCGGGATGAGTACCATGAAGCTTGCCGCCCTGAAAACCGGAGATTGCATCACGGATTTTGCTGGGCCCTTGGGCCTTCCTACCCATATTGAAAACTTCGGCACCGTCATTTGTGTGGCCGGAGGGTTTGCGGTCGCCACCATAATGCCGATTGCGCGGGCTCTAAAGCAAGCCGGTAACCGAGTCATCACGATTATGGGGGCTCGTTCCCAGAGTCTTTTGTTTTGGGAACAAGAAGTGGGACGTCACAGCGACGAGTTAATCGTCACCACGGATGACGGTTCCTCGGGTCGTAAGGGACTGGTTACCGAACCTCTGCGCGATATCCTGGCTGACGAACGAAATGGCGTGACCAGGGTTATCGCGATCGGTCCGACAATAATGATGAAATTCAGCGCCAAAACTACTGAACCGTTTGGAGTGAAGACAATTGTTAGTCTTAATCCGATTATGGTCGATGGGACGGGCATGTGCGGCTGCTGCCGGGTGACGGTCGGCGGGGTTACTCGGTTCGCCTGTGTCGATGGGCCTGACTTTGACGGACACCAGGTAGACTGGGACGAATTGATGGCCCGTCAACGCACTTATCTTGAACAGGAAGCACGCTCGACGGAATTGTGGAAGTGCCAAAGGGGTGTATGCATTCAGGAGGCCCAAAATGGCTAAGATCGACAGGATAGACATGCCGAGGCAGCTTCCTGAAGTCAGGGCTAAGAATTTTAATGAGGTAGCCCTCGGTTACACTCCCGAGATGGCCGCCAACGAAGCGGGGCGTTGCCTGAATTGCGTCAAAAAAAATTGTATTGCAGGGTGTCCTGTTGGCATCGATATTCCGGCTTTTATCTCGGCGTTGCGTGAAAATGATATAATACTGGCTTCCCGTGTTCTTAAAGAAAAGAATGCTCTTCCTGGTATCTGCGGACGGGTTTGTCCGCAAGAAACGCAATGTGAGGCTTATTGCATTCTTGGGAAAAAAGGAGCTTCGGTCGCCATTGGCCGACTCGAACGTTACGTTGCAGACTGGGAAAGAAATAATCCATCCACTGAACAACTGCTCACTCCTGTGTCTGATGGAAAAAGAGTAGCAGTGGTCGGTTCCGGCCCTGCAGGACTTACATGTGCCGCAGAACTTGCCAAACTGGGCCACAAAGTTACACTCTTCGAAGCACTGCATGTTGCTGGAGGCGTTCTTCTCTATGGTATTCCAGAGTTCAGGTTGCCCAAGGCGATAGTTGGGGGCGAGGTCCAATACATCGCCAAGTTAGGCGTTGATATAAAATTAAACTCGGTGATAGGCAAGATCGACAACGTGGATGAACTTCTCGCCAAAGGGTATGACGCGGTGTTCCTGGGGACAGGAGCCGGTTTACCTCTCTTTTTGGGGGTTTCCGGTGAGAATCTGAGCGGTGTATATTCTGCCAATGAATTTCTTACCAGGGTCAATCTTATGAAAGCATACCGCTTCCCTGAATTTGACACCCCAGTGAAAATAGGGAAAAAAGTGGTGGTACTCGGAGGTGGCAATGTCGCGATGGATGCTGCACGCTGTGCCTTGAGGATGGGAGCCGAGGAAGTTTCAATCGTTTACCGCCGTTCTGAGGTTGAAATGCCGGCTCGCCGCGAGGAAGTCGAGAAT
>CAZMDI010000028.1:0-9209 GCA_964564995.1 uncultured Dehalococcoidales bacterium | reverse complement strand
CTGTGGCTCCGGCAGGCCCGGTCGCACCCGTGGCTCCTGCCGCCCCAGCAGATCCGGCAGGCCCGGCGGGGCCTGCGGGTCCCGTTACCCCTGCAGGGCCTTGGGCACCTGCGGGTCCCTGGAGGCCGTTGAGCCCCTGTTCACCCTTGCAGCCTGAAAAAAGAAGCACTATAAGGCTTATAATCGCGAAAATCGGCATGAATCTACGCATTTTTAGACATCCTCCCTTATTCGAATATTGGGTTATCGATAGCGGAGAGAACCCGACTGGTTGATTGAATGATATTGATTCAGCTGTTCACCTCCTTTAAGCATCCGATAATTCCCTTAATCTATCCTGAATATATACATCGGTTACAATAACGTCTGTTAAGTGATTTACATTTCTGAGAATACGCATTAGAATCTATCGAGTTAAATAGCCGCTGTTCTCGATGTGACAGGTCTGAATACCATGGGAGAGAACGTGTTGGTTGAACTTGCCGGCACTGGTATATTTGGGGCCTTATCAGTACCTGATCGGCTTCTCCTTGAATCACGCGTAACTCTCAAAAAGTTCAGTGCCAGCCAAATTATTTTTACTCAGGGAGACGAACCCAACGGCCTTTATATCGTCCGAACTGGCAAGATCAAGATATGCGCCGACGACCCACAGGGGAATGAACTGATTTTTACCTTTTTGTCTTCAGGGGACCTATTAGGAGAAATCGCGATACTTGACGGTCAACCTCGTTCTGCGACTGCCGTAGCAGTAACTCATACCGAGACCTTTTATTTGGACAGGGCCGAATTTTTGGATTTTTTAAAAACTTCACAAGGGGCATGCATGGATATTATTGCGAGCCTCTGCAAAACGCTTAGAAGGTCAAGCACGCGACTGGAAGAGATTTCCTTCCTAGACGTTTCGGGGAGAGTGGCCAGAAATTTGTTATCTATATCTCTTAAAGAAGGATTTTCCGAATTTCCACCGAACTGCGAGATAAGTCAGGAGGAACTGGCTCAAGTTGTCGGGGCTTCAAGGGTAATGGTCAATAAAATTTTGAATTCTTTTGGTGACCTGGGTTTTATAACTCAATCCAGGAAAAAAATCACCATATTAAATCCACAGGAATTACAAAGGATCGGGGATTATAACCTGGTCAATTAGTTTGTATTTTCCCCTCCGGCTATCTTCAACAATCAATCCACATCCTTAATACCGAGAACTTCAAATGCCATTATCGGGCTGTCGAACCCTTTAACGCCAATTTGGCCCACGGGTTCGGTTTTGAATACATTTTCAACCAGGCTACGCGTTTTATTTGTTATCAATATTTGGCTCGCTTTGGCTTCTTCAGTAAGACGGGCAGCCAGATTGACGTGCCTGCCTATTACGGTATAATCCTTGTGATTTTCCATACCCACATTCCCAACTGTGACGAAACCTGTGTTTATTCCGATGCCGATATTCAGCGGATAATCCTTCCAATAATGGCTTTTTTCATTAATTTGTTTAACCTTTTCTTGCATCTCAAGGGCCATCCTTACGGCGGCTTCAGCGTGACTGGGACATTCTTCGGGGTCGCCAAAAAAACCCATGACGGTATCCCCAAAACATTTACCAAGGGTGCCCCCAAACCTGAAAACAACCTCGGTCATTTGTGTGAAATACTCATTCAACATATTAAATAGATCTTCAGGCTCTACCTCGTCGCTAATCCGGGTAAAACCCCTGATGTCCGTGAAAAAAATAGTGAGATTCTTCCTTCTCACATGACTGAGAGTGTCGTCGGATATAAGCCGCTCGGCTAATTGAGGCGAGAAATATTGGGTTAGGCGGTGCATTTTTACGACTTCTTTTGTTCTCGCTTGTATCTCATTCTCCAAAAAAGCGTTCTTGTCTCCGAGAAAATCCCTGACTCTCTTGAGTTCCAAGTGTGTTTTTATTCTGGCCTGAAGGACAGGCGGGCTGATTGGTTTTGTTATATAATCTACCGCTCCCAACCGAAAACCTTTCATCTCGTCTTCAATTTCAGCCTTTGCGGTTAAAAAGATGATTGGGACGTCGCGGGTCGCGGCTATGTCTTTTAGTTGCCGACAGGCTTCGTAACCGTCCATTACCGGCATCATGACATCAAGCAGGATTATATCAGGGGGATTTCCGGTGGTTGCAACTTTTATTGCGCGTTCGCCGTTAGTGGCTGTCTTCACCCTGTAATCATCCCTGAGCAACCCGCTTATCAGCGTAAGATTATCCGGTGTATCATCAACCACCAGCACGGTAGGTTTTCCCGCCAAGATATCATCCGGCATTTTGTTCTCCCGCATTCTCATCATGTAATAAACCGTTTGCTTTCACCTGCTCTTCAAAAATAATCAGGGCTTTTTCAAAATCATACGCCTCGATTGCCCGCTCGATATAGTGAAAAATCGCTGGTTCGAATATATTGCTGAGAAGGGCTCGTTCTTCACCCAAAAGGTCAAGCGCCTCACTGTCGCTGTCCGAAAGCAAATTCGCCATTCGCCTGCAGATATCTTCAGCTTTTACCCGGTCTGCGGTAATTTTCACCGTTTCTTCCATGCTGTCTTCACTCGAAAGCCCCCTCTCTTTCAGAGCGCTGATTACCGCGGAATGAGTTTCGGTAAAAGATGCCATGGCTTTTTCCATCTCTTCTCTGGGAAGGCCATTCCTGATGGCCATTTCAAGTTTGGCTGAGATTTTCTGAAGCCCTGTTGCGCCGATAGTCCCGCTGACGCCTTTTATAGTATGTGCGAGCAGTTCGGCACCCGCGTAATCTCCTATATCAAGTCTGGCGCGTATCTGCTGTGGTATTTCCCCGTGGTTGTCCGTGAATTTCCTCAGCAGCTTGAGATACAGTTCTTTATCGCCCGAGACGTGCTTCAAGCCAGATTCAATACCGAACCCGGGTATCTCGGGTAGCACAACCGTTGTTGCGAGATTAGCCCCCGGAGGTGGTTCAACAATTTCTGTTTGCCAATAATCGCCTCTTGTTAAATCCGGTTTGATCCATTTCAGTAACTTTTTGAACATTATGTCTGGTTCAATCGGTTTGGCTATATGATCGTTCATACCGGCATCGATACATTCCTGGATGTTTTTTTGCATCACACTGGCTGTCATGGCGATAACGGGTAGTTCTTTGAATTTATCTTTCTGTCTTATTTCTCGCGTCGCAGTTATTCCGTCCATGACTGGCATCTGTACGTCCATCAGGACCGCGTCGTAAATCTGCTTTTCAAGCATCTCCAAGGCCTGCTGGCCGTTTTCGGCGACATCCACCTTCAGCCCGGCGGAAGTGAGCAGTTCCCTGGCGACCTGTTGATTGAACTCATTGTCTTCCACAAGAAGTATCTTTGAGCTACGTAGCCTGGCGGTCGAATGTTCTGATTCCGATTGGGCCTGTTGCCCCGCTGGTTCGCTGCCCTTGCCGAATCTCGCCGTGAACCAGAAATTACTGCCTTTTCCGAGTTCGCTCTCGACACCAACGGTGCCTCCCATCAACTGTGCTAATTGTTTCGAGATGGCCAACCCGAGCCCTGTGCCTCCGAATTTTCTGGATATCGAGGTGTCAGCCTGCTGGAAAGACTGGAAGAGCTTCCCGATTTGCTCCGGCGCTATGCCTATTCCTGTATCCTTGACCGAAAAACGCAGCAGCACGTATTCCTTTGTTTCTTCTTCAACTTTGACTGATATTAAAACTTCGCCCTTTTCGGTAAACTTGAGGGCATTATTGGCATAGTTCATTATCACCTGTTCGACGCGCATCGGGTCGCCTATCATGCCGCTCGGAATATCTTTATCCGTATGGAATATCAATTCCAGATTTTTTGAAGAAGCCCTGTCGGATATCAGGTTCGACACATTTTCCATCACCTTTCCAATCTGGAACTCTGTTTGCTCAATCGATAGTTTGCCGGCTTCTATCTTGGAAAAATCCAGTATGTCATTGATGATGCCGAGTAGGTGCGTACCGGATTGCTGGATTTTTTGCATGTAATCGCTCTGCTTGTGGTCGAGATTGGTCTTCAGGGCCAGGGTGGAAAATCCGATGATGGTATTCATAGGTGTACGGATTTCGTGGCTCATATTGGCTAAAAAATCAGCTTTCGCCTGAGAAGCTGATTCTGCCGTCTCTTTTGCCCTTTGAAGTTCCAACTTCATTTTCTCCTGGTTTATCGAGACCTGGCGTAATTTTTCGATATTTTGCCCAACTTTTCCGAATTCGCTTTTTAATTCCCGGCACGGTGCTTCAGAACTGAGTTTCCCGTTTGATATATCCTCTATGCTACGTGTGATCTCATAAAGAGGTTTGTTTATGCTTCTCCAAATCACTATGCTCAACAAAACCAGTAAGCCGCCGATGCCAAGACTGAAAAATAGCATGGTATTTTCGGTTGAGCTCACCTTTTTTAAAATCTGGTTGTCTACTTCCTCGTTGATCTGCGAATTGAGATTGATGAGCGCGTCCATTTGAGTCGCTATATTGGTAAACATGGGAAGGATTTCGTCATATTGTTTATAAAATAGCTCATAAAGCAACGCTTGTTGGGTTTCGCTCTTGCTTTGACTTAAGTCTGTGATGGTCTGCCCGATACCGATATCTTTGGTTCTAAATTCCTGCCAAAATATCACAAGGTTGTTGGTAAGGGTCTGTTCCCCTTGATTACGCTTTGGAATCAAATTATACGTTGCCCATCCTTCGTCGATTTGCTGCCAGGCTGCCGCGCGTTCAATTAAGAGGTTGTTAAATTCATTTTGTGCACTATAATTATTTTCCCAAACCGCTACTTCGAGGATTGTTCTATGAAGGATTGCTCCCCCGTTGTTTATTGTGGACAAGCTTATGGTTGCCGGCAATACATCTTTCGTGAGATTTTGAACAGATATGGCATTCGTCAAAAGCCCCTGGCTGGCTACCCAAGTTATAGCAATAAGGCCCACAAAGAAGCAAACGATTAGTGCCAATAACTTCTGAGTGGTTGTGCGGTTTCGCATGCTTCAATCTCTGTATTATTTTAGTTGTTCGAAAGTTTGTAACTGCCGTAGAATGATGTTACCGGGCTCATTGCCCAAATCGTGACGTAATAATTTGGTGACACAAGGCCGCTTACCCAAGCTACGGCGTCCCCTGGCTTGTATTTTATTGCTATCCCGGGGTCATTCACCGCTGTATAGTAGTTAGTTTGTTTGGTTGTACTCACAAAAACACTATAATCTGTGGCGTCCGAGAGAGGCGTCCAGTTGATGACTGCGGAAGATTGGGATATGAACGAGCCGGTTAACCCGGTCACTCCACAATTCAGGGTGTCGTGATAGTTCAGGAACTTTTCGATTTTGCCGTCAGCGTCCGTATCAACCCCGATATTGATGTTGATAGGGCCTGCTGATCCAAGATGCCCCGCCCCGCCTGAGTCAACGAATGCCGAAGTAAAAAAGAGCACCGAGGTCACTCCAAAAGAGGTCGGGATGTTTATCCTGTCAGCCTGGTTCCCATATCCCCGAATCCGTACGATGGAGTTTTCGTCGCATATGAAGGTGATGCCATTTCCCTCATCTGCATTTCCAACAGCTCCCGAGTTGTTCGAGATGCCGATTCCCTGGTTGACCCGGTTACCACCATCGATGCGAACCCATGATACGCCATCCCAATTGCATGTCCATACACCGGAATTTCCGTCCCTAGTTCTCACAGTGACCATAGCTCCATCCCGTGTGGGATAACCCAACAACATCACTCCTTCTGCATAAGTTGCAGGAGAGGACAACGGGATGTTGGTATTGATTACTTGCCATGTGTTTTGGCCAACTTTCTGCCTGGCTGCGCGGACTGCGCCTGAACCATCAATACCCACAATTATATAGTCACCATTGGCCTGACTTTTGATAGACCAGATTTGGCCCACTGGGCAGGATTCTTCAGTCCAGTTTTGCCCCTTGTCGTAAGTTTTATAAACAACGTTCACGTCGCACCAGATTATGACGGCGGTACTTATGATAATGTCCTTGGGTTGGAGACTACCGACGGCTTTCGGCGGCGCAGTATATTTGTCTGGCCATGTGAGCCCCCCATCTAGGGAGACAATGATAACCGCGCCTGCTTTTGAGCCGCTTTTCAGAAGCAAAATGGTGTTTCCGATTGGTTTTAAAGTATCTCCCGGCCCTGTGTAAACGATAGACCATGTTTTTCCATCGAACCGCCAGATTCTGTCGGTAGAGCCGGTATTGGTGTTTAATAAAAAGGTGCCTGTGTCAGCCGTATTTACCCAATTATAGATATGCTCCCCTGAGGCCAGGGGTGGCGCAGGGTTAAAAAATTCGGTCCAGTTGGATGCCAGAATACCCGAACCCACTGGGCCAGCAGGCCCTTGGGGTCCGGCAGGTCCCGTAGCTCCAGTGGGCCCGGTTGGCCCCTGTGCCCCGGTAGCTCCCGGAAACCCCGCAGGGCCCATCGCTCCCGCGGGACCTTGCGGCCCCACATATCCTGTATCTCCTTTTGGCCCGATTGGGCCGACTACCGCGCAACCGGTAAAAAGCACAGCCGATAGGAATACCATGAATATGATCTTCAGCAACGTATAAGGTGTATTTGGCATTTGGCACCCCCAGAAAATCATTAAACCGGCCGCGATAAAACAAGGCCGATTTCACCATTTGTTCGGCGCCACCCAAGTGACCATATACAGGCGGCGTGTCAAAGCCTTCACTTCTGCCGTTTAATAAGCAATATAGTCGCACACGATGGCATTTTCAAGACGTAAATCGTAACAAGGACGATTTATTTTGCTGTTGTACCCGATGTCGGTCCTGTGATAACTGGCTAGATTGCAGACCATCAACTGAAATCCTTGTAGCAAAGGTGAACAAGCACCCATCTTGTAGAATGCGCGTCCTATCCGGATGAAAGCCCAGGGAGAAACAACCCGCTCCGCCGAATTTTGGAACCCCCGAGCATCGAGGACAAGAACCTCGGGGAACAACCCGAGAACCGGATGACGCCCCTGCATGACAAAGGCAGGAGGAAAAACGCGAAGACATTTGTTCTTATCCCGGATGCGCTCGACAAGGCTGTGGGAATAGATTCCGGGTCTCACGCCCGAGAATGACGCCTGTTTATCCGAGAACTTCACCCTCGAGGTCGTAAACCGTCGCCCCTGTGATGCGGACAGAAATCATTTCACCGGCGGCAATCTCACCCTTGACCAGGACAAGACCATCAACCTGGGGTGCGTCGCGGTAACTGCGTCCGATCGAGATTCCTTGCCCGGCACCATCGAATAAAACCTTCAGATCGCGGCCAACAAAAGCCTCGTTGCTCGCGAGGGAGATAGCCTGCTGTTTTTCCATCAAACGGTCGAGGCGTTCCTGTTTCACTTCTTCGGGAACGGTATCGCGGAGCACTTCGGCGGCGGTGCCCGTCTCCATCGAAAATTTGAACGCTCCCAGCTTGTCGAAACGTATCTTTTCGATAAAATCGAGCAGGTTTTTAAATTCAGCTTCCGTCTCTCCGGGATATCCGACGATAAAAGTGCTGCGGAGAGTAAGCCCGGAGATGGTTTTCCGCATCTTAGCCAGCGTCTTATAGACCCACTCGGTATTGGTCGGACGCCCCATCCGCCGCAACACATCAGGATCGGCATGCTGAAGAGGCAAATCGAGGTATGGAACTATCTGCTTGCGAGTTGCCATGACCTGGATAAGTTCGTCGGTGACATAGCCCGGGTAAGCATACATCACGCGTATCCAGTCCACTTCAGGCGCGGCGGCGGTCATCTTGGTGAGAAGCTGTGCCAAGCCGTTTTTCATACCCAAATCTTGGCCGTAATCAGTCGTATTCTGGGCAACCAGGACGATTTCTTTAACGCCTCTCGACTGCAAAGAAACCGCCTCGGCAAGAATCTTCTCCGGTGGGCGGCTGACATTAGGACCCTTGATGAGGGGGATGGTACAGAAAGCACAGGTGCGGGAGCATCCATCGGCAATCTTGATGTAGGCGCTCGCGCCCTGGACGGAAACACGCGGCACACCTCGCTCGTCAGTCCCGACAGTCGGAGCCGCTGAAAGCTGATAGCTGACAGCTGAGCGCTTCCCGTCTACCAGTTTCTCAACTAGTTCCACGATATCCATCCAACGGCGCGTGCCCAGGATGGCATCGATCCCAGGAACCTCGGTGACGATTTCCTTGCCGTCACGCTGGGGCAGGCAACCGGTGGCAATCAGGATCTGGCCTCTTTTCTTCATTCCGGCCAGTTCGCCGAGCGCGTCAAGCGACTCCTCTTTCGCGCTCCTTATAAACCCACAGGTGTTAACGATTAAAACACACGCCTTCTTCGGATTCCCGACCAGTTCGTAACCAGCCTCAGTCAGAAGTTGAGCCATAGAATCAGCGTCGACCGTGTTCTTGGCGCAACCGAGGGAAATGAGGTGAAACGTTTTATCTTTAATCATTTGAACCCCTCAGTCATAGGAAAATTAATTGTGAATAACGGCTATATTCTAGCCGGGTTACTCGTAATTTGCATCAAAGACAGCGCCAACCTATTGACACGTAGCTTATAATAAAGGAACCGAGGAGGTGGATGTGACAGCAACCTGCCAAACTTGCGGTGGTCATCTGGAGCCAACAGCCAGATTTTGCAACGTTTGCGGCTCCCCCTCCGTCCCCGGCTCTACATCCCGTAAAAGCAAAGCCATCTCTGTGCTCCTCGCGGTTTTCCTGTTTTACTGGACCTGGCTGTATACGTACAAACGTGATGGCTGGAAATTCTGGCTGGCGTTTGTATTGAGCGGGTTACCTATCCTGATTGTAACTGTATTTATGGTATTCTACGTTTCCGATGTTTCCTGGCTGCCTGATAATCTGCTTATCAGTTTGAGCTATGGCCTGCCGATAACTTCCTGGCTGCTGGCCATTATCGATACTCTAAGGAAAAACCAGCAGTGGTACGATAATTATTAACGTATAGCCCGATTTTATCCTGTTTTTCAAAAGGAGGCTGATATGCACTGGTACTTCGAAGTCTTAAAGAATTATGCCAATTTCCGCGGACGCGCGCGACGCAGGGAATACTGGATTTTTGCCCTGATCAACAGTCTGATATTCAGTGCATTTTACGTTTTCTATTACATGAAATTAGCAAGCGGCAGTGCATCCTTTTCGCCGATTATGTTAGTTTTAGGCCTCTATGGACTGCTAATCGTCATCCCGAGC
>CAZMDI010000027.1:0-9261 GCA_964564995.1 uncultured Dehalococcoidales bacterium | reverse complement strand
ATGATGGGGTCCACCTCACTTTATAAATATCAGATACCGCTTTACCTCAAAGAGTACTGTTCCACACGAAATAATTCAAAGCTTGATCAAATCCCGCATGGATTGATATTTCAGAAAAACGTCTGCTTCGATTTATGCCTCAGGTTAGGTTCCTCCATACTAACCTTCAAAGAAGTGGTTAATACGCAAGATTCCAATATTAGGGTGATGTCGGGTGAAGAACCATACAAAGTGAGTGGTTTACCTGACAAAAACCAATAGCGTCGAGCGCTTTCCCTCACATACATTCTAATGCAAAGCCATTATAATTTGATTACAGGAGTGGTATGCCCTATGTATCAGTATTGATATGAAAATTTGGGATCTGGCGTTAAAAAATATTTTTGCCAACGCCTGGCGTAATTTTTCGGTTTTGCTTTGCATCACTGGCTTGTCTTTCTCTCTTCTGTCTACCGCTATTGTGATAAAAGGCAATGAGTTCAGTCTTGATTCTGCTATTAAAAGGCTTGGGGCCGATATTATAGTTGTACCAGCCGGGACGGAAAGCAAAGTTGAAACGGCCATACTAATTGGTAAACCAATTGTTGCGTGGATGCCGGAGAGCAATCTGCAAGCCGTAGCGAACGTGCCAGGAGTTGTTTCGGTTTCACCCCAGATATTTTTACATACGCTATACGGTGCATCGTGTTGCTCGGCTTCCGAAATGTTCTTGATAGTTTTCGACCCAAGCTCTGATTTCACACTACGCCCGTGGCTCGACACACAGTTGGAACGTAGTCTAGATCTTGGGGAGGTTGTTGGTGGCAGTAAAATATCTCCTGATGCTGCCGATCACCTCAAATTTTACGGATATGAGGTCACCCTTGTGGGCAATCTACAACCAAGTGGCACTGGAATGGACCAGAGTGTGTTTATGACCTTGGAAACCGCAAAGGCAATAGCTGCATCTTCCGTAACCACGGCCCAAAGTCCGCTTGAGATTTCGTCCGGGCAGGTATCAACCATTATGGTAAAAACTGTACCGAAGGCCAACTTGCATCTTGTTGCCCAGGAAATAGCTTCAACTGTTCAAGATGTAACCCCTATTGAAAGCCCTAATATGTTTGGTGCTTTCCGTCAGCAGGTTACGGATTTGCTGCAAGAATTTATATATATAGAGATAATTTTCCTGATACTGTCGGCAATTCTTACGGGAATCTTCTTCACCATAGTAACCAATGAAAGACGGCGTGAAGTTGCCGTGCTACGGGCGCTCGGGGCTAACCGTCGATATATCTTCCAATTGCTTATTACTGAAGCGGTCGTGCTAGCTCTTAGCGGAGGCTTATTGGGTATCGCACTCGCCTCCTTTATTTCGGCAATGTTCAGCAGTTATATTTCATCAACATTGGGCATTCCTTTTCTGTTTCCTAGCCCAGTCTCTTGGGGGCTTTTGGTTGGGAGAGGTACAGCCATAATCCTCACGATGGTTATATTAGCGGTGACAATACCGGCATATCGAATTAGCCGGTCCGAACCGGCAGTGACGGCACGCGAATGATTCCCGAAAAAGGACAGCTTGTATGAGTCTCTTTGGACTGATCATTAAAAATTTACGCGGGCATCTGTTGCGCTCGTTGGCTATATTGTTGTCGGTGATGGGAATAACTTGTTTTTTATTAGCTATAACGATTTCAATTAGCGGCACTGAGTATAGTATGAACATGGGCATCGAACGCATGGGAGCAGATATTTTGGTTGTCGGTGAGGGTGGCGATTACCAGATTCAGATATCCCCGGCGAGTGGATGTGGCGGGCCCCAGTTATTAATTCCAACAGGCGACAGTGCTCTTCTTGTGGGAAAGTCGTCAGGTATTTTTATGTCAGAAAGCAAGCTGGTGGAAGTATCCAGTCTTGCAGGGGTTGAAGCCGCTTCACCTCAGGTATTTCTGGAGACTTTATTCGATTCCCCATATTGTTCTGCCTCAGAGATGTATCTAGTGATATTTGACCCAGTTTCAGACTTTACCCTGCACCCATGGCTCGATAAAGAGCTGGGTAGAGAACTTGGGCGTGATGAAATTATCGGTGGCAGTGGTATTTCAGCTGGTACCGGGCATCTCAGCCTTTATGGGTTTCAGGTCACTCTGGTTGGCAAACTGCAAGCCAGCGGTACCGGCATTGACCAGAGTGTTTTCATGACTCTCCAAACTGCTCATGACATAGCTGAATCATCGAAAACAACTCCCCAGGCGCAAATCGAGATTCCTTCGGGGGAGATATCCGCCATCCTGGTTAAAACAACTCCTAAGGCAGATAGGCACCTCGTTGCAATCGACATCGCCTCTGCCGTCAAGGGGGTGGTTCCTGTCGAAAGTCCCAGCATGTTCGGTACTTTCCGTCAGCAGGTTACTGGTTTGCTCTGGGGAGCGATTGCTATTATGATTATTTTCTGGGGCGTGGGGGTATACCTGATAGGTCTAATATTCTCAGCTTCTGCCAATGAACGGCGGCGAGAGGTGGCAGTGTTGCGTGCGCTTGGGGCTGAGAGAAGGTTCATATTTTTTTCTATTACCGGTGAAGCGCTGGTGCTCGCGTTGAGCGGAGGATTACTTGGTGTCGCTCTGGCAGGATTTTCAACTTCAGTGTTCGGACATTTCATAACTTCTTCGTTAGGCTTGCCGTATATGTTCCCAAGCCTGATACCATCATTACTCTTGATAGGGTCAGTAAGTGCCCTGATAATATTAACGGTTACTATGGCAGCCTTCTTTCCGGCATATCACATGAGTCACATGGAACCAGCAATAGCGGCGAGGGAATAATTAACTTTATAAATACGGTATATATCTTATATTCAAAATTGCATTCATAAACGACCCATTGCGTCCAGAACCAGCGAAAAAGAAAACAATCTATTTAAGAGTTCAATATTGTGCTCGCTTCTTTTGGCGTTCACTGCCTGAGCGGCAAATTATAATGCATGCTGCCACCCCTCCCCCAAATGGGCAGACCGTTTTGAATCTTTCCACCATATCCACTGAAGGAGGGCCTTTTCGGTATATAGAAGAGGAATAATTACCTTGGTTTTAGGAATCGCCAAATGGCCACCTCGAACGATTCAACAGGACTGTCCAGGAGCAATTCGCAAATTGGAGTACTGATTCATTGGATTATACCGATGTTTTCAATCATCTTCTGATGAAATATTTACTCTGGTATAACACCGAAAAACCTCACCGGGCTATTGGGAAACCTTCCCCCTTGCGCTACTATGTGGATAATTTCATCACCAACCCCCGAAAATCCAATATGTACAGGACCCTTACACGGTGTTGACATCCGCAGGTGACGGATATATCATCGGTCTCGAAACCTGAGAGGTACAAAACCTCAATACGAATTGGTATAGGGAATCCCGCTGAATTGCGTTTGAAGTCACCCGTCAGTCCCCGGACATGGGCCGCTATCGCCATAGTTTGCCCTATGTTGCTGTTAATGCTCCCAACGGTTGCGGCTCCAGCCCTGACAGATTTTGACACGTTGTGGACCCTTCTCAGTGTGATGGCCCTGGGAGACTTCGGCTGGTTGGGGATGCTATTTTTCACTGTTGCGGCCATTACTGTGCTGGCGTTCGCTTTGGGGTTATACGGCAGTTTCGCGCCAAACAAAAAGACCAGGACGGCACTGTACCTCATGTACGTCACGGCTACCTGTCTGATGTTGCTTGTCTTTATAGATATCGATCACGTTCACGGAATATGGACTTTAAAACGTGTCGCGCACTGGTCAATCGCCACTGTGGGCATAGCTACTTTTATCACCGCTTGTTACTTGATTACAGCGAATCTGAAATACAATAGGACCTGGCAGACAATGTATGTCTTCACCATCGTCTTTGCAGTCCTGTGCCTCGTCGCTGGCCTTATATTGGCGGCAACAACCCGCGCTGGTTTCGTAGCGTTACTCGAGCGCCTTGTATTGACAGTCGGAGTAATTTGGGTGGAAGTGATGTCTCTGCGCGTTTACCGCTTGTCCGGCGGAAAAATCATCCTGGATGTGGGTGCTTGAAGTGAATTATGTTTGATAGTTTTTCAGTAGAGCAGGCTGACTTTATTATTATGGGAGTGGCATTTGTAGCACAGGCGCTCAAAGAGTGGGGTATTCCTTCCCCCGGCGTCACTCAAAGCTCGCTGATGTACGCCGGCAGCCAGTTAACGGCCGGCAGCCTTTTGACAGGCGTGGCTATCATTACAGCTGTTTTTGCCGGTTCTTTGTGTGGCTCATCGGCGATCTACTGGACTGGAAGGATTGTAGGTCCAGGTTTTATCAGCCGCTTCGGCAAATACTTGCGTATCACTCCCGAAAAGCTGGAATTATTCAAAGCGAAAGTTGGCAACAAAGCTACACTGGCGATTATGATTGGGCGTTTCGTGCCCACCGTCATGGCCCCTCTTTCTGTCAGCGCCGGTATGATGCGTATCCCTATGCTAAAGTATTCGGCAGGCATTGCGCTGGCCGTGCTATTGTGGGAGTCGTTATTCGTCAGCGTAGGCGCGGTAGCCGGACAATCATTGAGCGAAGTGCGTCTGATAGATGTCAAAAGCATTCTGCCCGCGCTACTAGGAACAATGCTAGGCGCATTCTTGGTAAGAGCCGTTTTTATATATGGCCTCAAGCGTAAAGCGGATAATAAGGCTCTCAAATCTGGCCTCATTAGAGAGCCTCAGAGCATTGAGGGAATTCCAGCCGCAAACAAAACTACAGGCGTCGTCTCAACAACCTAACGCTACCGGACTTATTCACAGAGAGGGCATAAATGGGAAATTGGTTATCATCCGTTTCGAAAGTGGTTACCAGGATAGGGGGTAGCGCCGTCACCCTGATGCGGAAAATCCGCAAGCCGATTACCTTTGCCGTGTGCCGTTTTTTCATCCGCCTGCATATCAATCAGTCACACCTTACCGTGACCCGAATTTTACTGCTTGTCGGTTTGTATTTCGCATGGTTGAACTTAAATCTTGGCGTCGCACTCAGTCTTATGCTGGGGGCATGGGTTTTGGATTGCATGGACGGGGACCTGTCACGCATGCTAAAACACGATGACGCCGTGGGTGAGTTCGAAGACGTTTTTGGTGACAACCTCGTGTTCATGGTATTCCCGCTGGCACTTATTCGAACGGGTCTGTTGGGTGGAGTCATCGGGACGCTTTTCGTTTTCTGCGCTATCTCGGTGCTGTGGATGGCGGAACGGAAGCAAACAGCAAGCGGTGGAGCAGTCTCCCTGATATTCCATCCCAAGGGAGACCTGTTATTAGGTCTATCGCGCAAGGCCGTCTGGATTTTGATGTACCTGTTCGTTTTCTTCAAGTTCGATTTGTTCAAGCCTACCTATGCTGTAATAACCGTTATCCTTCTGATGTCGGTAACGGTAAACTACTTCCAGATAATACGCTCTAGGCTGAGGTGGCACTAACTCTAAAATGCAAGTAAAAGCGGAGCTATGCCGGGTGAAGACTAGTTGAACATAGCCGTATGGGTGACGCTGTCTCGCGCGTTCCTCCTGCCTCTCGCGATACTGCCTGTGGCGCAGGGCTGGAAAGAAGGATGGTTGATACTGACGGCTGTGACGGCAGCGGCCGGTTTGAGCGATTTTGTCGATGGCTATTTGGCTCGCAAAATGAAGCTAACCTCGGCGCTCGGGGCAAAACTGGATTACCTGAGCGACAAAATTTTCATCTGCGGTATGCTATTCGCCCTGACCACATTCGAAGTTATGCCGGACTGGATCCCGTCGGTGGTGCTAGCGCGGGAAGTAATAATTTCGCTACTGCGGTTAAGCAGTTTTCGAGGGGATTCACTGGCGGTGGATAACTGGGGCAAGATCAAAACGACCGTGTCTTTTGTGGCGGTTGGTTGGTTGGCGATTCGAGAATCCTTGAAATCAGACAGCCTACTGAAGTTACTCGACTGGAACGGGATTCTCTCTGCGGTTGCGTCGCTGGCGCCCGTGGTTATGCTGGTAGCGGTGGTGCTAACGCTGTTTTCCGGCGCTAAGTATATCTGGAAGTACACACGATGGAGAATCGCCCGGTAGGGGTAAGGCTATTACCATCTTTTGAGGTCTTCCGATTTTTCAGCACATACTTTCGGGGAATATTCATAACTGAACATTTACCTCCGGAATGGTATTTTTGTGAAAGAATCATGCCTTATCCGGGTGATGTCAAACCCCCGCAAGATCACCTCAATAATTCCACGATTGATACCGATACTCCGTCTGAGTTGACTCTAACCGAATCGCAAACCACACTATATTTTAATTTTAAGTTTCGGATTTTGTCTTTCGAACCGTCCTGCCCACCAAATTTAGCAGTGCTATTTTTGGATCGTGAAAGATGATCGGATGCAAGACGTTTCCTCTACGAGAATTTCTCGCCAAAGGAGATCCTCATTTTATTTGGGGAGGAGCATGGAGGAAGGTCTTGGAAAACAGTACCAAGCCCCATAGCCGACTCTTCTCCGACTGCCTCAGCATTATCCTCGACTCCAAGTCTTACAAGGGTTGAAGAATACCGAACGTCCTCGGAACCAGGATCTTATTGCTTGATCGACAGTACAATCGCCGGACTTCATGACTATTACATTTGAATTTTTGGAATAAAGAACAAAGCATCAATAATATGTTTCACTGGAAGTCCAATATGCAACATACCAGGCCAGGATGAGTTTATAAATTAATTAAATATAGTCCGTTTGACAAATAACCCATATCCGAGTAGGATTCGTTTCGTAAAGCTTATATGCACATATAAGCAATTTGATACAAATACAAACAATTTGCCTAGATAGCTTACACATAGTAACACTTCGCGTATGAGAAATTTCTGAGTAAAGGATGGGGTGAAATGAGAAAATATTTACGATCCCGCGATGACACTGAAATTGATTCGAGTACAATAACACGCAGGGAATTTTTTAAGAGCACTGGAATGGTTCTTGGCGGAGTAGCCTTAACCACCCTCGCGGTGACATCCGGTTGTAACAAGGCTAACCTTTCGTCCACGATCTCTGCAACAGGAAACATTTCAACTGTCAAAGGGCCCACAACAGCCTCAACCCCACCTCCACCCATTTCTGTCCAACCTTCCGTATCGCCCGCTAGCTACAAATATTTTCCTTCCATGACATCCATCCCCCTTCAGGATACACCTAATTGTTATACCAAAGTCGCACTTGATCGATTGTATTCTCTCGAACACATCTGGGTTAATATTGTGGAAACTGACATTGTGACGCTGGGTGTTTCTGACAAATTTTCAGCAATTCTGTACAAACCTCATGCCTTGTCACTGGTTTCAATCGGCTTTCAGCTCACCAGGGAAATGCCTTTCGGGTCGATTGAAGCCTCAAAGATGAATGCCGATTTGTTGAGCCCTGTGACCGGAAACGTTATTGATGTCAACACGTTTCTCTTGGAAACACAAATGAAAGGCGTGTTTGAACCCGTCGCGGGTAACCCTTATGGCGCGGGTTGGATGATAGTCGTTAAACTTAGTAAACCCGACGAACTCAACGATTTGCTAACGCCTGGACAATATCTTGATCTCGTGACCCCTTTAGAAACAGGCGGGTGATTTAGAGATATCTTAATCACGAATCAATCGCTCACAAAACCCTCTTTCGGACGATAGGTCTCTTGCTTCACAGAAGCCAGAAAATAGTCGACACAAGACATACCTCCTACGAAATTTGCTGATATAATCACCTCGTTAACAGTGCGATGCCGTGAGTGTTTTAAAGCAGGTAAATAAATGAGTGAAACGAAGCCCGGTTTCGACCAGGCCTATCGACAGGCGTTCTCAATCGTTAGCCAAAAACTGCTGGGGGCCGATCTGGCTCTGTTATGCCGGAGAAGCGCCGCCACTCTGCTGGACGAAAACGGACGGCGGACGGTCTCTTTAAACTACCTGGGACGTGAATGCCTCGTAAAGCTTCCGGACATTCTGGTATCGGCAATAAGCGGCGAACCGCTCTCCCAACGGGACACGTTACTCATTCTGCATTACCTTGTGACGGCCAACGGCTTGCCGCTCAGCGGGAAACCTATCACTTTCAGGGAATTGCCCGAAGGCAGCGTTTATTATCCGACGTTCGTCAAACGCTGCGTCAAGCCACTTCTCGACATGTTTGCAGACAGGCCGGGGGCATTGGTGGCTGCCGCTGAAACCCTCGGAGGTTTGAAAGCGGAAACGGGGGATTTTTCATTCCGGATTTTGGCCTTTCCCCGCGTGCCCGTCACGATTACTTTATGGCTCGGCGACGAGGAACTCCCCGCGGAAGGAAATATCCTTTTTGATAGCACCGTAAACAACTATCTGGCTACCGAAGACATCACCGTTATTTGTGAAATATTGGCATGGAAACTTTGCCGGTCGGCCTGATGAGATTCTGAGAGAACAACGATAATATCGAAAACAAAAGAGCCGAAGTCCTTGCGAAATTTCAACCCTATACTTTAACTCTAACAACAATTGGCGGGTAAGTCAAAACTATTTTATGCCTGACCGCCGTTTATTGAGTCACCGCATCCAGGCACGAGTTGCGCGGTTTTTCCTGTCCGTGCCCGCCCAGAAATTGCCGAAATTAACGGCATACTAAAAAGCCGATAGCTCACTGCCGATGGTTGTTTATCGATGCTTCTCCCTTTTTGAGTGTCGAAACGATATTGGCGAATGCGGATTTAACGCAAATAAATCTGGACTTCAACGGCAGCGTGTCTCACAGGCCTTAACAGTTTCACGCTCAATATTTGACACTATAAATGCGATTCTATACGATTGAATTATCGTGTCGATAGGAGAGCAATAATGTTAATCGATGTTACCGATCAAACCTTTGATGCAGAGGTAATGAAGGCAAATATTCCCGTTTTGATTGACATGTGGGCCCCTTGGTGCGGCCCTTGTCGCATGGTAGAACCCATCCTGAAAAAACTGTCCGACAAATACCAGGGTAAGGTGAAATTCTGCCGCATGAATGTGGATGAAAACCAGAAAACGCCCTCGCAGTACAGGGTTATGTCTATCCCGAATATGCTTTTTATCAAAAGCGGTAAAGTGGTTGACACTGCAGTCGGAGCATTGCCTGAAAATGCACTCCAAGCCAAGGTTGACGGCCTCATAGCCGCACCTTGAAGTTGTTCTAATTCTAGGTCTAATTGTAATTTTATGTTGATGGATTTAATCGTTTATGATTGCCTCAATCATCTTGTATCGGCGC
>CAZMDI010000026.1:5101-9674 GCA_964564995.1 uncultured Dehalococcoidales bacterium | reverse complement strand
AGAACGCAGGGGTACAGCCTACGGCCTTTTCCAGGGGATTACCTGGTTAGCGCTATTACCCGCAAGCGTGATTGCAGGGTTGATATGGAACACGGTTAGTCCTGCGGCTACCTTCTATTTCGGGGCTGCGCTTTCCTTGATGGCAATGATGGGGATGCTATTCCTGGTCAAGGAGCCGACAAGATAATCGGTAATTCAAAGAGAATCAGAATCAGATGAGTGTAAATATGATGTTAATAGTTTAGCCGTTAATGCCTGATATCCAGCAGTTTTTAAAGCTAAAAGTAACCAGCCGACATCCCGGTACTCAAGTGACTGTGAGGGGATGTCATCGATAAAATGTAAGACACAAAAGTTTTGATCGTCTTTTTACACAACCACCCTACATTAGGCATAAAACGATATGTTACCTCCCATGGCCTGAGACTTATAACCCTAAGGTCGTTCGAATCGAACCCCCGCTATCAATTTACGCCACGGTTTGGTTTGTTGGCTATAATCGCCCGGGGAATTTTTATTAAATGCTTCACCATCATTTTGAAATTGCATATACTCGTGCTTTGACAAAGGCGGGAACGTTCAGTAAAGTAACGGGGGAAATTCGCGCAGTACCTTACACCAACCGCCAGACAAGGAAGGAATATCAACAACATGAAACTGAAAGTTGCCTCCGTTATTTTAGCAATTCTGATTTGCGTAAGTATGTTTGGCAATATGGCATGCAGTATTAAGGGGAAATCCGATAAACTGATTGTCCTCCTGACTGATTTCGGAAGTGCCGATTACAGGGTGGCTCAACTGAAAGGCATTATTTACTCCAATTATCCGGGAGCCAGATTAGTCGATGCTTCTCAAGATATACCGGCATTCGACATTCCAACCGGCGCTTTCATTCTGGATATGGCGGCCAAAGAGTTTCCCCAAGACACCGTCTTTGTTGGCATAGTTGCACCCTATTCCCGGACCGAGACGCGGTTCCTGGTTATTACCACTGAAAAGCAGCAGGTATTCATATTGCCCGACAACGGGTTGATTACATATATCGCCAGGGACATGGGCATAAAAACCGTTTATCAAATCACCAACCAATCTCTATTCGATGAGCCAATCGGTCAGCTCTCGGCTGAGCGTATTCAAGGCAAAGTCGGAGCCCTGATTGCATCAGGCTACCTCCCTAGAGATGTAGGAGCACCTCTGGCTATCCCCAAAACCCTGGACATTCAAGCATCCTCTCAAGTAGGCAACAAACTCGCTGGTGCCGTTGTTTATGTGGATAACTACGGAAATTGCGTAACCAATATTACGGCAATGGATATAACCCGATTTTCGCCAGTTTTGGGCGAGAATATCCAGATGACCTATGGCGAAAATACTATCTCAGCAAAATTCGGGAATATATATTCCGATGTTCCTCGCGGTAAGGAAATAGTGTTCGTCAACAATAATCTGGGGGTTCTGCAGCTCTCCATAAATATGGGCAATTTCTCCAGCACCTATAACATTAAGGCCGGGACAAAGCTCGAAATACAAAAGTAACAAAATACCGATGTTAAACACAAAACAGAAGGGCAAAGCCTCTCACAACAACCATACAGGCTCCGTCAATTGCCCATGAACCCGGAGGTTATAGAATAACCAACTCAGCGGTATCAGCATCGAAATCCGGGTAACAGGGGGAACCCGAACCTGCAAGCCAGTTGGATATTACGAGAGAATTCCGAGCAAGGTTAAAATAGGCGTTCCAAAATTAGGGGTAGCGGCCCCTGGGGCACAAACTTCACCTGCCAAAACTAAACCCGGCCAATGAAGATTAGGAGGCTTAAAACTTTGGTATCTTCAAACTTCATCCTGCGTCAGTTAGGGTTATGGGGTGTGGGGTTAGTATTGCTAATCCTGCCCTGGATTTCAGCTTGCGACAACTCCGCCATTACGTTCTCGCCGGAGGAGCTTCCGAGTGTGATTCTTTATCAGACTTATCAAGCAACTGTGACCATCACGGGCTACAGGACGCCGGTCGGTTACATCGGTATCAGCGACGGTGCTCTTCCCGACGGGTTGACGATTTCTTACAAGCAAGGAACCAACGTCGCAATTATTAGTGGTGATCCAACTCTGTTAGGAAATTTTGTGTTTACCTTGAACGCATGGTGCATGGGGACAAACAAGCAGGGGCAAAGCGGCTATCATAAATATGAAATTCTGGTTACCAGATGATACATATCGGCCTCAACTCTCCCAAAGCAATTTACTCAACGTTGGGATGAATATGGTCGTTGAGTTTATCCTGAGTTAAATTTCTCGCCAGTGTTCAAATCCGGTTGACCAGCTCCAAACATTCCAAGAAGAGTATGTGATCTGATCGAACCGGAATTGACAACAAAAATGCCCGGATGCTAGATTTCCCATAGCTGAGTATTACAGCCAGTCGTATAGTCCACAAGACTGTTGCGGAGGTGAGATATGCCGTTTTGTAGCTACTGCGGGAATCAAAACCAGGGGAACGCCAGATTCTGCCAATCCTGCGGCCAGACAATCTTACCTGCAGTTCAACCGTTTAGCAATGCGGCCCCGCAAGCAGTGACATTCCCTGCCCCATCACAACCATTCCAACTCATGAGCGAACCGGTACGCATCATCGTTCCGGACTTGCAACAGAATAATGCTCTTGGGACAAGAGACTCCTTCTATCTCGTCGTGACTCAACAGCGGAGCCTCTTTATCAAAATCAACCAATCGATCGCGCAAAAAGCACAACAACAGCGGCAGGTGAAAAACCAGGATAAAGGGTTTTTAGGACGTTGGAAAGAACAAATAGCCGGGCCTGACATGTACCTTGAATATTTGCAGACTCGTAGCCCGGCCGAGATGTTTGGCGAATCTCCTGAAAGCTATTCTATCGATAATATGCAGATTCAACAAGTAGGTGTTAAGTATTATTTCCGCGAGGATTCCCCCTCGGAGTGGTATCTGAGTTTCCAAATGGCCGGTGGTTTTATGAAATATGTGACAACCAGCGATCCTGAAAAGCTTTTAACATCGGCTTACCCTGGACTGATCGTCAAACAGAAGTGAGATTATTGGTTCTTGACGAGAACGGAACAAGGAAGGTTGGCTCATAAGCCAACCTTCCTTGCTTTTGGTTAAGGCTTTTGATTAACTGACCGTCGGGGTTTCTGCTATGAACGAGTTGGGGCGCTTATCGCCAGTTTTCTGGGATAGTAAGATTGCCCCGATACCGAACAGGGCTGTTGCAAGCCATATCGGAAAGCCTATATATGGGATCAGCTTGATCAAGGTCAGGATGGCGAACCCAAGAGTAAAAGCTCCGACCAGAACTCCACGTGAGCTGACCCTGGCAAACCGGTCAATAATTAGACTTCCGATGAACAAGCCCACGGCAACCTGGCTAAGATATATAACCAACCCGTAGAGCAGAAGACCTATCAGACCCACGGGGATTCCGATGACCGTGATGAAAGTGATGAGGGCTGCAAGCGGGGTTACGAACAGTATCAAGGCCCCCCATCCCAGGGTCGCTAAAGGTTTACGCTTGATCGTTTCGGCGACAGCTGAGGCTCTTTTCGGAGCGATCAGGATAATAAGAGCGCCGGTTACCAGCGTCGTCAGGAAAGCAATTATCTTGAACCAAACATTCAGGCTTGGAGAAACTGATGTCCTTGCTTTGGGTAAATTATGCGTAGTTGTACCATCGATTTGTGCCCCAGAATTAACAACAGCTTGATTGTCACTGATGTACGTCAGGTTACCCTTGACACTGGCAGTAGATGATATGGTCAAGTTAGTAGCCCCTACTTCAACATTACCGCTTATCAAATTGTTTAAATCAACCTTTTCGGCATAGCCTTTAACGTTGCGATCGATAGGGCTATCGACATTGATGTTACTTGAAGCGAAAAATAAGTCGCGTCCAATCGACCCGGCATTAGTAAGGTTGATATCACTCCCCGCAACAAATATATCTCTGCCAACTTTTCCGCCAATTTCGATATCGGCGCCTGCTACCCGCACAGAGTTCGTTACTTCACCGTTAATACGGATGTTCGAACCCACCGCGATGATATTGCCATTGATTACCCCGTTTATTTCTATGGTTTCACCAGCACACACCACATCACCGTTAACCGTACCATTGATGACGATGCGGCTTGCCGCAACGTAGAGATCGTCATCGATCTGGTCTCCACTGGCAACGATGATGGTGTCGCCGCTACGAACATCAGCTGCCGATACAGGTGTGGTACCAAGCATTAGAAGCAACAACAGGGCCGGGATAATTGCGAGCACTCTAAAAATATGTTTCACAGTGTCTACCTCCTTAAAAATACTGATTTACAATACAATTTTACCCGTCGCAAACAGACACGGCATCGTCAGAAAGGTTGATTTGATACAAGTAGAAAGGTTGACCGTGTGGTCAACCTTTCTACTTGCAGATCGGTGGATGTTATATTAACTAAAGGCGAATTATTCCCTTTTTTACCGCCTCGGTCACAGCTTCGGTGCGAACGTTAACCCCAAGCTTGTTAAAGATGCTCTGAATATGGGTCTTGGC
>CAZMDI010000026.1:0-5091 GCA_964564995.1 uncultured Dehalococcoidales bacterium | reverse complement strand
CGGATATTTAGACTGGATGCGATGGCCTTATTGCTGGCTCCCCTGGCCATTAAACCGAGCACTTCCACTTCGCGTTCGGAAAGTGTTACCGATGATTGTTGCTGGCGGGAAAGTTCGGCAAAGCGGTCGAGGACTTTCCCGGCTACTGCCGGTTCGATAAGGGACTCGCCTTTGCTGACGCCTCTTATAGCCTTGAACAGGTCTTCTCTAGGGGAATCTTTCAGCAGGTAGGCCCGAGCCCCAGATTCGATACCTTTAAAAATATACTCATCATTATCGTACGTTGTAAGAACAATAAACTTAATCTCAGGGTAGTCGACCTTTATACGGCGCATGGCTTCAATACCATCGATTTGGGGCATCCTGAGATCCATAAGTATGATATCAGGGTGAAGCTCCCTGGCTTTTTCAATGGCTTTTTGTCCATTTTCAGCCAATCCCACCACTTCTATATCATCTTCCCTGGACAGCATGGTTGATAATCCTTCTCTTACTACAGGATGGTCATCAGCAATCAGAACCCTGATCTTCGCCAGTTTAAGTTCTTTCATATGATTCCCCTATCGATAGGCAACGTTATGTTTAAATGGGTTCCTTTGCCTTTTTCGCTCCTGATATCTATCGAACCGCCAAGAAGCTTAACCCTCTCGCGCATACCTATCAGGCCGAAATGCTTACCTGCTGAAAGTATCGTTTCAAAACCAACCCCGTTGTCGCTGATCCTGAGATTTACCGTTTTCTCGTTGATACAGAGATCAATTTCTACCTTATTGGCTTTAGCGTGTTTCTTTATGTTAACCAAAGATTCCCGGAATAATCTCAGCAGAGCGTTTTCGATCTCGGCGGATAGTATTCCCAACTGCTCGGAGACATCGAAGGCAATTTGAACACCAGTGTCCCGTGTGAAAATCTCTACTTCTTCCCGAAGAGTATCTCTCAAGGTCCGCAGCTCAAGCTCCTTTGGACGAAGAGCCCAAACTGAACGACGGGCTTCGCTCAGGCTTTCTCTGGCCAGTTTTTGAGCACGGATAAGATGCTCCTGCACATGCGCAGTATCTTTGCCCCAGGATTGCTCCGCCGCCTCCAGTTGAAGAATAATGCCAGTGAACCCCTGGGCCAACGTATCATGGATCTCACGCGCCATGCGGTTTCGCTCTTCGAGCACTGCTATATCGCGGCTCTCCTGATAGAGGCGAGCATTTTCGATGGCAATCCCCAATTGGTCCCCCAATGTCTGGGCGGTGAATAGATCAATCTCATCAAAAGCGTTGACCTCGGTACTTTGAATATCCAAAACACCCAAAATATCATCCCCTATCTTGATGGGCACCGCCAATTCTGATCTCCGATGCGATAATTCCCCTTGTTCAACGCCTCCACGTTCCCTGGTGGCATCAACCTCATTAATTGCAATTCCAGTATCTGCCACACGCCCAACGATACCCTCATTCAAGCGGATGGATAATCCTGTTGATGCAATTACCTGTTCTTCCCCGGCCGCGGCTCTCAAAACCACACAACCCTGTGCACGGTCGAGGAGAAAGGCGTTTACGTTGTAGTAGTTGAAGGTCTTTTGCAGCGAACTGACTACGTAGGGCAAAAGTTCATCCAGGCTGAGGATTGCGCTGATCCTGCGGGCAACCTCATTGATGGCTCTTAACTGGTCTGCCCGGCGGCGCTCTCCTTTTGTTCGTAGTTCAACCTTTTGCTCCAGTTCATCCCTGGCCGATTGCAGTTGCACGTAAGACTGCTGAAGTTCTCCTGTCATTTGATCGAAATTTGTTGCCAGCACCCCAATCTCGTCCTCAGTTTTAAGGTTGATTTTGACATCGAGATTGCCAGGTTTCACTTTTCGCAAATACCGCGCAATAGTTTCAATGGGCTGAATGACAGAGCGTCCAAGGAATATGAATAATGCCAGCCCCGAAAGACATAAAAGGACTACCAGGGACGTAATAAGAAAAAAGGTAGTTCGCTGCACCAGCGTAGTGATGTACCTCTGGGAAAACCCGATTTCGAAACTACCAACCGAAGTGCCATTACTCCTGATTTCATGGCTTTCTGTTTGATAATCCTGAGTGGTGACGTTGTTCTTAGTACCCGATTCTATCAGCGTCCCAGCGTTGTCGAAAACAGCGATATAGTCTATGTTGTCAAAAATCAGAGATGACGATATCACCTGTTTGATTTGAGCATATTCCTTTGATCCAAGCATAGGGCCAACGGAATTAGACAACGATTCAATGGCCGCCTCTTTTTCAGTCCCATACAATCCACGCATCTGCAGGCTTACGACGAGATCGATGCTGAAGGTAGAAACAATAGCACAAAGAACAACAACGATAATAATATACAGGAGTACCTTTTTTCTGAGGTTATTGAGTTTAAACCATTTTTTCATGCGTCTAGTTTCCAATAACGGGCTGATGGAATTATACTCCGACGGGAACAGGCATTGAAAGATTGAAAAAAGCGCCGCTAGAGAACACGGTTTGGTGCCGGTCCGCCGAGCAAAAGAAACATAACAAGATTATCCGAAGGATACATATCATATTTACACATATGTCGAACATAATTGATGATTATGTTATATTTCCCTTTCAGTTTTTACGATTATTTAATAGAACCAGAGTAGGATTCAATGCGTAACGCCAGGCAACGTTATCGGGGATTTCAGTCAATCATAGAATAACCGCGTTCGAGCATTAATAAAGGACCTTCGAACTGTTGATAAATTTTTTCACAGGAGATATTTTCGAATGAAGCTTCAAAACAAGGTTGCAGTGGTAACGGGGGCCGGATCCGGGATGGGGAAAGCAATCGCAAAGATTTTTGCCCAAGAAGGGGCAATGGTGATCGCGGCGGATATCAATCTGGAAACGGTTAATGCCGTTGTCGCTAGTATCGTTTCCCTGGGTGGGACCGCGACGGCTGTGGCGGTAAACGTGACAAAGGAAAAAGATATACAAAATATGATCGATGTGGCTGTGAGCGCATATGGAACGCTGGATATCCTTGTAAACAATGCAGGAATAATGGACAATTTTGTTCCCGCCGGCGAGGTGACGGATGAACTCTGGGAAAAAGTATTTGCAGTGAACGTGACCGGTCCGATGCGCGCCATAAGAAAGGGACTGCCAATATTCCTTAAAAAAGGGTCCGGCATCATCATAAATATCGCCTCGGCCGGAGGGCTTCTCGGTTCGAGAGCGGGGGCATCGTATACCGCGTCAAAGCATGCTGTGGTCGGATTAACCAAAAACGTCGGATTCCAGTATGCCAAGCTTGGTATCCGGTGCAATGCCATTGCTCCCGGGGCTGTAAACACCAACATCGGAACTACGATTTATGACCCAAGTAAATTTGGAATGGAAAGGGCCATGGCTGGAATCAATTTAAATCCACGAGTGGGAGAGCCTGAAGAAATCGCCAAAATCGCCCTTTTCCTGGCCAGTGATGATTCAAGTTTTATAAATGGCACGATTATCACCGCAGACGCAGGTTGGACGGCCTATTAGGCAAACGAAGAACCACAGATATCCTGGATAAACTAGCAAGAGGCTTCGCTGATGTACGAACTGATAATCATAGGTGGCGGCCCTGCAGGGATGACAGCAGCGGTTTACGCTGCCCGTAAATTACTGAATACCCTTCTTATCTCGGCAGATATCGGCGGACAGGTAAATTGGACCAATGGAGTGGAAAATTATCCCGGGTTTCAGTTTATTGAAGGATTTGATTTGATCTCCAAATTCCAGGAGCAAGTCAATCAATTCCCCATCGACCAGAAAATCGGACAGAAGGTAACGCGGATACGCAAGACCGGCGAGTGGTTTGAGATTGACTCTGAACATGAGGGTAAGTTTCAGGCTAAAGCAATCATAGTTGCAACAGGCAAACGTCCGCGTAAACTTAACGTGGACGGGGAAACCGAGCTGACGGGGCACGGGGTAACGTATTGTTCCATCTGCGACGGCCCCGATTATACCGGGCAGAAAGTTGCAGTAATAGGTGGAGGGAATTCAGCTATCGAAGCGGCCCTCGATATGGTCAAGGCCGCTGAACATGTCGACCTTGTGTCTCTGACCCCGCTTACCGGCGACCCCATTATGATAGGAAAATTATCAGATGCAGCTAACCTGACAATCTACACAGAAACAGAGGTTGAAAGCATCCTCGGTAAAAATAAAGTTGAAAGTGTCATGATTAAAGACCTCAAGACCGGAAGCAGTAAAGGGCTAGATGTTGCCGGGGTTTTTATCGAGATAGGTCTGTTGCCTAATTCCGATATGGTGAAAGATCTAATCAAATTGAACCGATCGGGTGAAATTCCTGTCAATAGCTCCTGTGAGACGGATATACCAGGTCTTTTTGCCGCAGGAGACGTTACCATAGTTCCAGAAAAGCAAATTGTGATTGCCGCCGGTGAGGGCGCTAAAGCCTTGTTGCAGGCACATCGTTATTTGAGGAGCTTACCGAAGTAAAACATGAAAGGGCCAGTTTTGATCTCTTTTTAAGCTCCCAATGGCAAAGTAATGCCCATGCTATCGCCATCATTATTATGTTAAACAAAAGACAAGACTTATGATTGAAGAGACTCAAATCGACCCGGCGCCTGATTTCATTGCAACCGACAGCGAAGGCGGCTTAATACAACTATCGCACTATACGGGTAACAAAAACGTAGTCCTGGTATTTAACCGGGGATTTTTCTGACCGTATTGTCGAAAACACATGGCGCAGTTGCGTCAAGATTACCAGAAGTTTGTGGAACAAAATACTGAAATCATCGTGGTTGGGCCCGAGGATAGTAAAACATTTATCAGTTGGTGGCATGAACACCAAATGCCGTTAGTGGGGATACCTGACCCAAAACACGATATCGCGAAGATATACGGACAGCGATTCAATCTGCTCAGAGGCGGCCGCTTGCCTGCACTATCGGTGATAGATAAAAAAGGCAAAATCCGCTCGATGCACTTTAGTGATTTGCCGAGCGATATCCCGTCAGATGAAGAGGTCCTCGCTTTACTGGACAATCTGAATAAAGAGTAAGAACCGATATCGGAAAGAAATCGAGCAAATTATAGG
>CAZMDI010000025.1:0-9869 GCA_964564995.1 uncultured Dehalococcoidales bacterium | reverse complement strand
TTGTTTCCGAGAATAACAATGTCTGCTAGGTTTCGGGGAGGCATTTCAGTACCTGCTTTATGTCCGGAAGGAACCCCATGTCGAACATGCGGTCAGCTTCGTCTATAACGAGCAGTTCGACGCTTGATAGGTCTATGCTTCCCTGCCAGATGTGGTCCAGGAGGCGTCCGGGACACGCAACTGCTACGTCTACCCCGTCGCGAATATTACGCACCTGCTGGTACATCCCTACTCCGCCGTAAAGGGATATGCCGCGGATGCCGGTCTTGCGGCCGAGCGAAGCGATGGATTCGTTGGTCTGCTCGGCGAGTTCACGGGTGGGTGAAATCACGAGGCAGCGGATATTGCCGCGCTTGTGTGTTCCCAGCCTTTGAAGCATGGGGAGAACGAATGCGGCGGTTTTACCCGTACCCGTCTGGGCAAGCCCTATTACATCCTTGCCCGCGAGTGCGGGGGGCAGGGCGGCTGACTGGATGGCCGTGGGCACAGTATAACCGGAAAGTTTGACGCCGGTCATGACGTCGGGATTCAGACCGAAGGATTCGAAGTCAGCAGCGCCTGGGGCGGTCGGTTCGATAATTGGGGTGGTTTCCTCAAATACAGGAGCGGAAACTGCAACGGGTATGCCTGTGTTAAAAGGCTTGCGCTCGGCGTTTACCTTTTTGCGGCAATCCGGGCAGCGTTTTGGCTCCTGTCGAAAACCCTTTAGCTTGAAAAACTCCTGATCTCTTACCGTGAAGATGAAACTGGCTCCGCAATCGGAGCATATGATGGATTTGTCCTGGAAACTCAAAATGATAGACCTCTCTCTATGATAACTAATTTTAGTTAGAGTTCGGGTCAGTGGGTCTTAAGAAAAATCCGGGGAGATTCAACGAAGATTGCACGGCCAAAACTTTGAACTAATGATTAATTATAGCACGGATGAGCTTCATTATGCAAAGTTCCGCTCGTAGGGGGCGGGATCCGTGGCTTTTCATACCCTTTCGAGAAGCTGAGTTTCGGCAGTTCGGAACGGCCGCGGGATACGTGTCGGAAGCGATAGGATGCCGAAACAGGACTTCGCGTTTACGGAATGATGAGAAGTAGGAGACGTGGCGAAAAGAACTAGACCACTTGCTCTGGATCCCGGCTCGCGAGCTGTGAGATGAGTATCGGGAAAACAGGCAGCCCTCTCATCTGAGAGGGCTGCCTTGATCTAATTTCACTTGCTACAAGCTGGACGGTGATAAGCGCAAACTCGTCAGTCCGTGCTCTTTCGATCCCTCAGCCTCATCGTCTCACTCAGAAGTTTCTTCCTGAGGCGGATGTTCTGGGGAGTGACCTCAACCAGCTCGTCTCTGTTGATAAAGTCGATGGACTGTTCGAGGCTCATGATTATGGGAGGGGTCAGCTTAACCGAGATGTCAGAGGTTGAAGAACGGATGTTAGTCTTCTTCTTTTCCTTGCATACGTTCATGGCGATATCCGTCATGCGAGGATTGGTCCCGATGATCATTCCCTCGTATACCTCGGTGCCAGGACCGATGAATGTGAGTCCCCTGCCCTGGGCGTTGTTCAGTCCGTAAGCTACAGCCTCCCCGGCTTCTGAGGAAACTATTACCCCGTTTCTGGGAGAAACTATATCTTTTCTCCAGGGTTCGTAGCCAGTAAATTGGCTGTTCATGACGCCCTCTCCTCGGGTGGCAGTGATGAAAGCGCTGCGGAATCCGATGAGGCCTTTGGTGGGGATGCGGAACTCAAGGTGAACGTTGTTCTGACCGTCGTTGTGCATGTCGCGCATCTCGGCCTGGCGCTTGCCTAACATCTCGGTTACGGCACCGATGTACTCCGAGCGCACGTCTATGCTAAGCAGTTCGACCGGTTCCATAAGCTGACCGTCTATGGTTTTAGTGATAGCTTCCGGCTTGGAAACCTGAAATTCAAAACCCTCGCGCCGCATCGTTTCGATGAGCACTGCCAGGTGAAGTTCGCCACGGCCTTTGATGAGGAAGGTGTCCGGGCTCTCGGTGTCTGCTACGCGCAGGCTCAAGTTGACTTCAAGTTCTTTGTACAGTCGTTCTCGGATCTGTCTTGTTGTCGAAAATTTGCCCTCTCGTCCCGAGAAAGGAGAAGTGTTCACGGCTATGGTCATTTCTACCGTCGGTTCGCCTATCTCTATGCGGTGCAGGGCTTCAGGTTTCTCGGGACTTGAGAGGGTGTCGCCGATATTGGCCTCCGAGATACCTGTGACCGCGACGATATCGCCGGCCTGGCCCTCCGGGATCTCAATGCGTTTAAGACCCATATACGTAAGGACCTCGGCTACTTCAAAGGACCTCTGTCTGTCGTCGGCATACATACACACTACCTTGCTCTTCGGGGATATCTTGCCGCGGAATATGCGCCCGATGCAAATCTTGCCCTTGTGAGTGTCATAGTCCAGATTGGAAACAAGCATCTGGAATGGCCCTTCCTCAATTCGCGGAGGAGGGATTTTGTCAATAATGCATTCAAACAAAGCGCTAGCGTCGGTGCCAGCGCTCAGGAAAGGCTTGGTGACGACGATGCCTTGACGGCCGCTGGCGTACAGCACGGGGAAATCGAGCTGGTCTTCGTTGGTGGCCAGTTCCATGAAAAGATCCTGGGTCAGCTTAAACACTTCGTCGATGCGGGCGTTCTCGCGGTCGATCTTGTTGATCACCACGATGGGTTTAAGCCCGTTTTTAAGGGCCTGTTTCAAAACATATTTGGTCTGCGGCATCGGGCCTTCGACGGCGTCAACCATCAGGAGACATCCGTCCGCCATGCTTATAACGCGTTCGACTTCCCCGCTGAAATCGGCATGTCCGGGAGTATCGATGATGTTTATCTTGATGCCCTTGTAGGTCACGGCGGTGTTCTTGGCCATAATGGTGATCCCGCGTTCGCGTTCCTGGGGATTGGAGTCCATGACGCAGTCAGTAACTGCCTGATTTTCACGGAAGATATGGCTCTGTTTAAGCAACGCGTCCACCATGGTCGTCTTTCCATGGTCAACATGCGCGATGATTGCGATATTCCTGATGTCGTTTCGAAATTTCATGTCCTGAAAAACCTGCCTTTGAAATATTTAACGGGTCGCCCGTTATGGCCCACAAAAAAGCAATGGGCAAAACGGGTGTAATTGAAGAAACAACTATGTGCCGGAACGGTTAAAGCGCCCTGCTCGACCAAGGGACTTCGCGGAGGAACGTTATCTGAAGCGGTGCAAATAGTTCACTTGAATCAATTACTCTTTATGTAATTATACGTGAGTCAAGCCAAACCTGCAAACTTTCAGCAAGGATGTCATTGCGCGAAGCTATGAAATGGCTGTGGCAATCCCATTACCTAATGGTTGTTAATTGACCGCAAAAGCCAGCGACTAATTCCATTTTCATCCTCGTACTTGCCCTGAACACCCCATCCTCCTTCGGACACAATATACAGACGAGAAACCGTTTCTATTTCTCTCGCAAAACTCGTGAATTCAAGGAAATGGATCCCGTGTCACGGCCCGGGATTACATGGGGAAATGTGGGTGTCAACACGGACTTCGGTATCTGATCAACATCGATATTATTCCGGCGTCCCGCACCCCTCATCGCCGTCCTTCTCGAACTTCATCGACCGCATGAAAACCCCGAAGAAAATACTGATTACGAACATCCCCGCTCCCACTATGGCAAAAGTGGAGCGATAGGAATATACCCCTATCAAAGCGCCCGCTACGATGGGCCCGCTCGACTGCCCGACGTCCATGATGCCAGAAAGGGCCCCCATCGCCCCGCCCCTTCCCTGCGCCCTGCAAAGGTCAGCCACCAGGGCCGACGTCGAGGCCGTTACGATGGCGAGCCCCAGACCAAAGACTGCAATCAGAAACAACACTACGTAGTAGTTGGACGACAGCAGGATTAAAATCGTCGTCACCCCTCCCAGCGCCAAACCCGCGACGATCATGGGAACCCTCCCATATCGATCGGAAAAGCGGCCCATCAGCGGCTTTGTGAATGCTGCGGCGAGTATCTGGGCGGTAAAAAGAGCCCCTATCTTCCAGGCAGGATATCCCAGCTTTTCATGCAAATAGATGGGTAAAAATGTTTCGATGGCTCCGTAAGCAAAATATTGCGTCGCCTCAATCACGCTGGTGGACAATATCCCGGCATGGCGGAATATGAATCTTGTCTCCAGTCTGTACTTCCCCCGCTGACGGACAAAGCTTTCGCGGAGCGGGCCATGGACGGAGGATATGTTCGGCAGCCGGAAAGCTGCGACGAGAGCCAGCACACCCGCGGCCCCGCTCGCGATGTATACCCAGCGGAAATTGTCGCCGAATATCAGGATGCCGCCGATAAGGGGCGCCAGAAAACGGCCTATCATCGTTGCGGAGGAATACCATCCCATGCGCTCCCCGCGGCCTTTCTCATATGTATCGGCGACGGACGCGAGCGCCACAGGCCCGAGGATGGCCGTGGCCAGCCCGTGATACACGCGCACGAGAACCAGCTGCCAGGAGGCGGTGATGAACAGGTACAGGAAGGGGGCAGTTGCAAAAACAAACGCCGCAGCTAGAATCACGGGGCGCCTGCCAATGATGTCTGAGAGGATGCCTGCGGGGAAGCTCACAAGTATCCCGACTATCGTCGAAGCCGCGGCTATGAAACCGACGGTGGCGACAGGAACGCCTAGCGAACGGATGAATAGCGGAAGGGCGGGATTCTTGGCGATGGTCGAACTGAAAATCGCCAACCCGCCCATGATGCACAGGAGCAAGAATGGCGAGATTCTGTTCTTTATGTCAATTTCCTCCCGGGCGAATTGCCGGACTTCCCAGGGTTGACCCATATATGCTTGTCACTCAATTGCACTTGCTCTCAAGAGTGAACAGCTTCAGATAAATCTAGAACCGGAGTTGCCCGGTGTCAATCCGCTGCGGAATATTCGATTTTTTGCAACATCCTGGCAGGCGTAGATTCTGCTCCTACCTCGATGGAGATGATACCCACGTGCTTTTTCCTGTAGTAGCCCACGAGCGGGGCGGTCCGGAGGGAGAATAAATCGAGTTTCCGTTTTACTTCTTCAAGAGAATCATCAATCCTGCCCGCCCTGTCGCCCCCCACATCGGTGCGTATCCTCTGCATCACAGTTTCGGGCGTGCATTCGAGGTTAATAACAGCGAGCATGCGCACTATTTCCTCCATACGCTCAGCCTGACCTTCATGGCGAGGCAGGCCGTTAAGCACTATGATAGTGCGCTGATTTGCGTCATGCGTGTACAAAAAACCCCGGAATATCTTAAGCGCGATAGAAAAATGTTCATCATCAAGAAGGACGCCCGTATTCAGCACATGAGAAACAAATTCGCGTTCTTTCGGCGTAAGCGAAGTATTGGTTGCCAGTATAGAGTTCCGCAGTTCCTGGCCGAAGTCGAAATGCAAGCACGAAAAACCCCAGAGCCCGTTTTTTCCCAACATCTGCCCGAGTGGGGTTTTCCCTGAACCAGTGGGCCCGAGGAGCAGGACAGAGCTTCGGCGGGTTTCTTCTATCGGTTGCATTTCATCAATCATAATAAAGGCCGCGCAAAAAGTCTATTTGCGCAATTTGTTATTACGTGCGCTTTTACTTGGGGGGTTCCCCAAGTGAAGCGCGGCAATCTCGTTCCCGACATTTGTCCCCGTTGCGAAACCACGCAATGGTTGTGACAATCCCGTTCCCAAGGTTGTCATTCCCGAGCTTGAGACTCAGGAATCCTTTACCTTTGCTTTGGCGAGCGCATCCGAGACAATTAACAAATGTGGGAGCCATTGTCGTAGCGTATCATGGCTGATAGATGACAACTGAAAGCGTCAAATGGTAACCCAAATCACAGACTCACGCCCTTCTGTCTGATAATATTTTACTAAACGTGTCCATAAACGGAGGATTACATGAACAAATCGATAGAAACCAAAAGACAATCTGAACAACATATTCCGGGTTATAACGGCGGCACCTCCCGGAATTGGAACATAGACGGTTGCCCGAGATGCCACGGAGACGTATTTTTGGACACCGAGGATGGTGACCTGCTGGCACACTGTCTGCAGTGCGGGTATGTGGGAATGAGCGCCCGGCAACCGGTTGTGCAAGCCAATCCTTTCGAATCGTGTGAAAAATAAAAGAAAAGGCAGCGAACAAATTCGCTGCCTTTATTTGACAATACTCGTAATTTTACCTCTTAGAAGTTACATTTCTGAAACATCCAAGCGCTGGAGATTCTAGTACTGTCTGGGTCGAGAAGACATGCCCTCTTGGCGCTTGCGCCTGCGGGCGCTTTTCTTGGCCTTTATGCGCTCGGCGTCGCCCCTGGAGACGAAATATTCGTGGGCACGCGCTTCGCGTAAAACGCCCTCAGTTTGTACCATCCTCTGAAAACGCTTGAGTAATGATTCTTGCGACTCACCATCGCGGATCGATACTTTCAACGACAACTACAATCACCTCCCCGCTTGAAACTTCCAGAATTATACACGGGCTGACTTTAGGTCAGCCCGTGTATGTTTTATCGTCAGTTGGATCTAGTGATTACCGCTTGACGGAGCGATAGCAATCGCTGCAGTAGACGGGTTTGTCGCCGCGAGGTTGGAAAGGAACCTCGGTGGCCTTGCCGCAGCTGCCGCAGGTGGCGGGGAACATTTGACGAGCGCCGCCTGAATAGCCGCCGCCGCCCGTGCTGCTGCTGCTTCCGCCGCGCTCTGCCTTACGAGCTGAACGACATGAAGGGCAGCGCTTGGGCTCATTGGTATAGCCCTTGGACTGGAAGAATTCCTGGTCCTGAGCGCTGAAGGTGAATGTCGCGCCGCAATCGGAACACTGGATCGACTTGTCCTGAAATGCCATGTGGATGACCTCCTCTCTTTTATTACTAGTTAGAGTTTGGGTCATCCAGCGTTGAAGTATAAAGGATGAGCTTGTAATAACCTAAACCTAAACTATCGATATTATACTATACCGCTGCAAGTAGTGCAATACCCTATGCCTGTTTTATTTATTTGCGCGTGGACAATATGTTTTGATACGTGTATATTGGATGGCAATTCGAGTTTGACAAGGTTTATGGGAGGAATCAGATGGGCGTTGCTATAGATTATGAAAAAGTCCTCACTGAAATCGTTTTCGTCAATCTTCCGGGGCCTGCCGAACCGTTGTCAGGGATGACAGGCGGTGAGTTGCTGCATGGCTTTCTGGCGGATCTGCACGGAGCTTCGAACCCCGAGGTACGGAACTACGTCGATATGTGCTGCCTTAAGTGGAATATCCACTATCGCAACACCTAACTTATCGTTTAAATGTGCATTTCTATCAGTTTGGACAGCCTTTCACCATGGCTGGTTTTAAGCATGGCTTCCTCGCGGGTTACGATGCCCCGTTTCACAAGATAGGCCAAGTCCTGTTCCAGTATCTGCATGCCCATGCTCTTGCTCATCTGCATCATAGTGGGTAGTTCAAACGTCTTTCCTTCGCGGATGAGATTGGTCACAGCAGTCGATGCTAACATTATCTCATATGCTCCGACTCTCCCTTCTCCCGAAGCACGCGGTAAAAGTGTCTGTGCGATAACCGCTACCAGTATCTGCGAAAATTGAAGCCTCACCTGTTGATGCTGCTGAGGTGGGAACATGTCTATCATGCGGTCCACGGTCTGAGGAGCATCGATAGTGTGGAGAGTTCCCAGGACGAGATGCCCTGTCTCAGCGGCAGCAATCGCCGTCGAAATCGTTTCAAGATCTCGCATCTCCCCCACGACAATCACATCAGGATCATGTCGCAACGCATGTTTTAGAGCCGCGGCAAAAGAATTGGTATCCGCCCCCAGTTCTCTCTGGGAAATGACACATAAATTATCCTTGTACATATACTCAATCGGGTCTTCTATAGTAATCACACGGCTTCGACTTGTATTGTTGAGATGATTTACCATGGCAGCCAGCGTAGTCGATTTGCCGCTCCCGGTCGGTCCGGTTACCACAATCAAGCCGCGGGGTTTCATCATCAGCTCTTTCAATATTTGAGGTAGCCCCAAGTCATCGATGGAAGGAACATTGAAAGGGATAAGCCGGAATACCATACTGATCGAGCCGCGCTGCTTCTGCACATTAACACGAAAGCGGGCAAGCCCGGGGATACCGTAGGCAAAATCAAGCTCATGTTCATTGGAAAAAGTGTCTTTTTGAGCTTCGCTTGTTAACTCGTCAAAAACTTTTTCAATATCTTGTGGGTCTACGTGTTGGCACTTTTCGGTCTGGACCAAAGCGCCGTCGATCCGGAAAACGGGACCTGTAGGGACTTTGATATGTAAATCAGAAGCTTTCAGGTCAACCATGTCTTTTAATAATTCTTGAATCGTTACCATGTCTTTCTCCAAAATTAACTATATAGTCTTATTGGATTCGACTTTTAGGCGACTGATATCTTCTTCCGTAAAAAGCCGCCAGCCTCTTCTATCTCTTTGAATGACATCCATGAAAATACCGTCGCGCACCCACCTTAAATAAGTGTTTTTGCTTATGCCCGCCATTTCGCAAACTTCAGATGTTCTGTAGTAAAGACGACCCCCAATTTTGATAGTCATTACTTGATCCTCTCCGATACCATTTGAATATACTTAAAGCTACTCTGCCCCGGGAACTATGACAATACCCCGTTATGACTATTTAGCAGACATTAGTAAGGGGTTAATAGTACTGGTTGCCAGATTATTATCCCGCCAATTTTCTCCTTCTTTACCCCTTTGACAATTTATCCTAATTGGAGCAACATACTCGAATACTGTGAAATACATCCGAAATTCAGAAAAATATCAACCCATATTAAGCGCGTCCATTCCCTTTTTCAGAGGAGAGCAACAAACTAACATTTGATTTTGAGCCAGCTTACGAAGAATAACATCGGGCTTTTCGTTCAATAAATATTCATGACTTAAAAGAGCCCGCGTCTTCAAAGGGAGATATCTTTGTGAATGTTATAGAAGTCAGCCATCTGACCAAATCTTACGGAAAGGCGAGGGGCATAGACGATATCTCGTTTCAGGTCAACGAGGGCGAGATATTCGGTTTTATTGGGCCGAATGGCGCTGGCAAATCGACCACCATCCGTTTACTCCTGGCGCTTATTCACCCTACCGGAGGCAGGGCTACCGTCTTCGGCAAGGACTGCATCAGGTTCGGTCCCGAGATCAGACAGGAAATAGGCTACCTGCCTTCAGAGGTTTTTTATTACGACCGCATGAAAGTCATCGACCTGCTCAACTATTCGGCCAGTTTCTATCCGAAAGACAGTACCGCCCGCATGCATGAGCTCGCCGAGATGATGGAACTTGAACTGGGACGGCGCATCGAAGACCTCTCTTACGGCAACCGCAAAAAAGTGGGTATCGTACAGGGACTCCTGCACCGCCCGAAACTGCTGTTGCTCGACGAGCCCACCGCCGGCCTCGACCCCCTGATGCAGAGGAAATTTTTCCAGCTCATCCAGGAGGAAAACCAGCGCGGGGTAACTGTCTTTTTCTCTTCGCACATACTGGGAGAAGTACAGCGCATGTGCAGTCGGGTTGCTATCATCAAAGAGGGCAAAATCATCGAGGTTGCAGACATCCGCACCCTTCAAAAGAACAATTACAAGAAGATCCAGTTGATGGGAGAGCGTATAGACCCAGCTGGCTTCGACCTCCCTGGCGTCAGCCACCTCGAGCACCAAGACGGTTCAGTTCACTTTTTTTTCAAAGGCGACATCAACCTGGTATTGCAAAAGATAAGTTCCATTAAAGTCTCCGATGTGACGATCGAAGAACCAACGCTGGAAGAGATATTCCTGCACTATTACGAGTAGGT